>DATAZX010000065.1:0-15128 GCA_036271815.1 Solirubrobacteraceae bacterium | reverse complement strand
CTGATCGCGGCGATGCGCGAGCGCTTCGCGCCGCCGCCCGAGCGCGTCGTCGTCGGCAGCGGCGACGACGCCGCGGTCGTCCGCGCGCGGGCCTTCTCGGTCACCTCGACCGACGCGATGGTCGACGGCGTCCACTTCCGCCTCGGCGTCACGGCGAGCGCCGCCGACGCCGGCCATCGCGCGCTCGCCGCGGCGCTCTCGGACCTCGCCGCGATGGGCGCCGACCCGGGCGAGGCCTACGTCGTGCTCGGCATCCCGGACGGCTTCGGCGACGCCGCGGCGCTCGAGCTGGCCGATGCGATGGCCGTGCTCGCCGATCGTCACGGGGTCGCGCTGATCGGCGGCGACGTCACGTCCGCGCCGGTGCTGACGCTCGCGGTCACCGTCGTCGGGTGGGCCGACGACCTCTCCGAGCTCGTGCGCCGCGACGGCGCGCGACCGGGCGACCTCGTGGGCGTGACCGGCACGCTCGGCGCGTCGGGCGCCGGCCTCGCGATCCTCGACGCCCGCGCCGAGGGCTCGCAGGAGCTCGCGCGCCGCCACCTGCGCCCGCAGCCACGGCTGCGCGAGGGCCGCGCGCTGGCGCGCGCCGGCGCCCACGCGATGATCGACCTCTCCGACGGCCTCGCCTCCGATGCCGGGCACGTGGCCCGCGCGAGCGCTGCGAGCATCGCGATCGACCTCGATGCGCTGCCGCTCGCCGACGGCGTCGCGGCCGTCGCCGCGCAGCTCGGCGTGCCGGCCTGGCAGCTCGCGGCCGCGGCGGGCGAGGACTACGAGCTCTGCGTCTGCGTCGCGCCCGGCGACCGCGCCGCGGCGGAGGAGGCGGCCCCGTTGACGTGGATCGGAGCGGTCGTGGCCGGCCCGCCGGAGGTCGTGCTGTCGGCGGGCGGCGTCAGGCAGGCGGCGACCGGGTTCCACCACCGCCTGTGACTGATGGCATGGCGCAGCATCGCGTCCGCGACGGCACGCGGATCGATCGCGTACTCCGCACGCGCGATGCGCAGCTTGAGCTCCTGGGTTCGCATCCCACGCCCCGTATCGAGCGCACCCGCGTCGCACTTGAGCGCCGGTCGCGCACGCTCCGCAGGTGTCGGCTCGCGGCTCACGGGTGCAGCGCGGCCCCGCGCGGCTGCGCGTCGACGAAGCGCGCGAAGACGACGATCCGCTGCGCGGCGCTGTAGAGCGGGTTGCAGGCCGACAGGATCAGCTGGTCGTAGGAGACGCGCTTGGCGACCGAGACCTCCGTCGGCGGCACGATCCGCGTGCGCCGCACCTTGTAGACGAAGCGCCCGTACGGCATCTCGACGGAGATCTCGTCGCCGGGGCGCAGCTTGTCGATGTGGCGAAACGGCGCGAGGTACGTCGTGCGGTGGCCGGCGATCGCGACGGTTCCCGGGGCGCCCGGAAACGGGTTGTCCTCGTAGAGCCCGGGGCCCTTGCGCAGCGATGCCGCGTCGGTGCCGTTGACGATCACGTAGCTCGCGCCGATCCGCGGGATCCGGATCCGGCCGACGGCCGCGCCGACGGCGGACCGGCGCCGCAGCGCCCGCGCGAGGAACGCCATCCGCTCGCGCTCGGAGCTCAGCGAGCGCAGCGCGGCGAGGTCGCTCGCGCCCGGCTTGGCGAGGTCGAGCTTGTGCAGGTCGTCGCCGAGATGCCCCTGCACGATCTTCGCGTAGATCGCCGACACCGGCTCCTGCCAGGCGACCGTCAGGCCGGCGTCGATCAGCATCAACAGGCCGGCCGTGATCAGCACCGTCGAAAGCGCCCGCAATGGCCTGCGCACCCCGCTCATCTTCGCAGAGCCGACTCGGTGCCGCCGAGCGAGCCGGGCCCGGCGTAGCTGCGCGGGCCGCGCACGGTGATCGTCGGGTCGATCCCGGAGTCCGGCGCGCCGGCGCGCGCCGCGATCGTCAGCGCCGCGGCTGCGCAGCCCGCCAGCAGGCTCCACAGCAGCACGCCGAGCAGCGAGACGTGGCCGCCGGCGACGAGTAGCAGGAGCTCCCAGGCGGCGTCGAGCGGTCCGAGCCCGAGCGAGTGCGCGACGACGACGACGAGCAGCGCCACGGGAGCGATGCCGAGCGCGACGAGCGCGAGCCGCAGCGGCCGCCGCATCCGCAGCTCGGGCGCCAGGACGAACCCCCAGATGTGCAGCGCCGGCGCGAGCGCCGCCGCCGCGTAGGGGTTGCCGATCCAGGTCAGCAGCGTCGCGACGAGCGCGACGAGCAGCACGCAGACTCCCGCCGCGGGCGACGGCGGCGGCTGTCCCGCGGCGCCCGTCACCCGCAGCACGGCGGGCCGCAGCCACACCCCGGCGAGCACGAGCACGAGCACGACGGCGAGCAGCGCCGGCACCTGCGCGGGCAGCGACTGCGGCGCGATCGGCGCGTCCGGCGTCGCGGCGAGCAGGCCGATCGCACCGAGCGCGATCGCGAACAGCGCAGCGACGAGCACCGGCAGCGCGCACGCCAGCGTCCAGCGCAGCCAGGCGAGCATCGGCTCGCGCCCGCGGCGCATCGCGGCGAGCGCGTCGACCGCCACCACGAACGGCGCGAGCAGCAGCGAGCCGACGAACAGCCGCACCGCCCAGCCGGGCAGCACCTTGCGGCTGAAGACGAGGTCGCGGCTGGACGCCTGCGGGCTGACCGGCTTGCCGTGCGGCGCCGCGTCGAGCGCCGACACGGTGCGCAGCGCGACGCGGCCGAGGGTCGTCAGCCGCTGGGCCGAGATCGCGTCGCCGGCCGGGGGCGGCTCGTCACCGCCGATCCCGAGGCCGACCGCGGGCAGCCCGTGCGCCAGCAGCACGCCCTGCTCGCCGTAGGCGGCCGGCATCGCGAAGCGCGCGAACTGGCTCAGCGCCCGCGGCTGGCGCGCCTTGGACCCCGTCTCCTGGCGCAGCGCCTCCTGCAGCGTCGCGAGCAGCCGCAGCGGCGTCGCGCCGAGGCCATCCGACCACGGCGTCAGCAGCGGCGCGCGGATCGTGCGCGACGCGAGGTCGCCGAGCACGAGCACGCCCGCGATCGGCCCGCCGATGTCGTGCGCCAGCGCCGCCGCGCTCGCGCCGCCGCCGCTGCCGCCGCTCGTCGACACGAGCGTCAGCGTGCGCTGCGTCCCGCGCGGCGCCCCGAAGACGCGCGCGAGCTCGAGCAGCACGGCGGTCCCAGACAGCTCGGCCTCGGCGCCGTGGCCGGCCGCGTCGCGGTGCGCGACGACGACGATCCGCTCGTCGATCGAGCCGGGCCGCTCGGCGATCACCGTACGCAGGGAGCGCTCGCCGTCGATCGTCTGGCCGGAGTGCACGGTCGTGCGCACGTGGAAGCCGCGCGCCTGGCGCAGCTGCGCCGCGACGTAGTCGGCGAGGCGCTCGTCGCCCGCCGATCCGGGCCGGCGGTCGGGGAAGCGCTCGGCGAGGTTCGAGCCGGTCCCGTAGGCGCTCGCGAACGCGCGGTCGCCCTCGAACGCGTCGGGCGACAGCGTCGAGGTCAGCGGCCGCGGGCGGTTCTCGAGCGAGAACGCCAGCAGCACGAGCGCGAACAGGACGGGGATCAGCGCCGCCCGGTACAAGCGCGGGTCAGCCATCAGCTCGTCGCGTGCCCGGAGGGTCGGTCGCCCATCTTCGTCGTCACACTATTGGTGATGGTGGATCGCGCCCCCCGCATCCTGCTCGTCGACGATGAGCATGCGATCCAGACGCTGCTCTCCTATCCCCTGCGCAAAGACGGCTACGAGGTCGTGCAGGCGACCGACGGCAGCGCTGCGCTCGCTCGCTTCGCCGAGGGCTCCTACGACCTCGTGGTGCTCGACCTCATGCTGCCCAAGCTCGACGGCCTCGAGGTCTGCCGCCGGATCCGCGCGCGCAGCACGGTGCCGATCATCATGCTGACCGCGCGCGCCGAGGAGATCGACAAGGTCGTCGGCCTCGAGATCGGCGCGGACGACTACATCACCAAGCCGTTCTCGATGCGCGAGTTCCGCAGCCGCGTGAAGGCCGTGCTGCGCCGCGCCGAGATGCGTCCCGACGACGGGCTCGTGCCCGCCGAGGGTCCGCTGCAGATCGAGGCGCTGGAGATCGACTTCGCCAAGCGCTCGGTGCGCGTGCGCGAGGCGATGGTCCAGACGACGTACGTCGAGTTCGAGATCCTCGGCGCGCTCGCGACCCACCCGGGACGCGTCTTCACGCGCGAGAACCTGCTGACGCGCATCTGGGGCGACGCCGCCTACCGCGACCCGCGCACGATCGACGTCCACATCCGCCACCTGCGCGAGAAGCTCGAGCTCGACGCCAAGCAGCCGGAGTACCTCTTCACGGTCCGCGGCGTCGGCTACCGCTTCCGTGACACGGAGCGCTGAGGGCGTGGCCCGCTGATGCGCCTGCGCTCGCTGCGCACGCGCCTGACGGTGCTGTTCTTCGCCGTCACGCTCGTCGCGGTGGGCGTCGTCTACTTCTACGTCGCGCCGCAGCTCGAGTCCTCGCTGCGCCAGCAGAAGCTGCGCTCGATCGCGCGGATCGCGCGCGAGTTCACGCCGCTGATCCGCACGAAGGTCATCGACAACGGCACCGCGCGCCAGGTCAACCAGCTCGTCGCGAACATCGGCGACGCGACGAGCACGCGCGTGACGCTGCTGATCGTCGGCGGCGGAACGGAGGGCCTGCAGCTGACCGTCTTCACGGACTCCACGACCGAGGTCCAGATGAACGACCTGCCGCTCGGCATCGCCGACGTCTCGGCGCGCGTGCAGCACGAGGTCCGCGGCTCGAACAAGCGCGGCGACATCCTCTGGGGACAGGTGGCCGAGCCGATCCGCGACAGCGGGGTCGTCAGCCGCGTCGCGGTCTTCTCCTCGCCGCTGACCGACGTCGAGGGCAACGTCGCGCTGATCCGGCGGCAGATCCTCGTCGCGGGCGCGCTCGGGCTGCTGTTCGCGCTCGGTGGCGGCTTCCTCGTCTCGCGCACGATCTCGCGCCGCGTGAAGGCGCTCGAGCAGGGCGCCGAGCGTGTCGCCGCCGGCGACTTCACGGCGGTCTTCCCGGCCGACAAGGACGACGAGCTCGGCCAGCTCGCGCGGGCGCTGGACGACATGCAGCGCCAGCTCGCGCAGGTCGAGACGGCGCGGCGGCGCTTCGTGGCGACGGCCTCGCACGAGCTGCGCACGCCGATCTTCTCGCTCGGCGGCTTCCTCGAGCTGCTCGAGGACGAGGAGCTCGACGACGAGACGCGGCGCGAGTTCGTGGCCGTCGTGCGCGAGCAGGTCGCGCGCCTGGGCAAGCTCGCGACCGACCTGCTCGACCTCTCGCGGCTGGAGGCAGGGTCGCTCGAGCTGCGTCCCGAGCAGACGAACCTCGGCGATCTCGCGAGCCGCGTGACGTCGGAGTTCGCGCCCGCGCTCGTCAAGCACGAGTCCGAGCTGGCGCTGCGCCTGGGCGGCGAGCCGATCGAGGCCGTCTGCGATCCTGAGCGCGTGGCCCAGATCCTGCGGATCCTGCTCGACAACGCGCTCACCCACACGCCCGCGGGGACCGGCGTCGTCGTCACCGCGCAGCGCGACGACGCATCCGTCCGGCTCGGCGTCTGCGACGACGGGCCGGGCATCCGCGAGGACGCGCGCGAACGCGTCTTCGAGCCGTTCGTGACCTCGGACGACGCGCAGGGCTCGGGCCTCGGGCTCGCGATCGCACGCGAGCTCGCCGAGCGGATGCGCGGCTCGCTCGAGGTCGAGGTCGTGCCCGGACGCACGACGTTCTCGCTGGAGCTGCCCGCGTGAGAGCCCCGGTCGCGGCCGTCGCCGGCGCGGTCGCGCTGGCGCTCGCTGGCTGCGGTGCGAAGGACGGGCCGGGCGGCGGGTCCTCGGGCGGACCCGCCCCGTCCGGCGGTCCGGTGCGCACGGTCGATCGCGTCACGACGGTCGAGGTCGTCCGCAGCGCCGGCGCCGGCAGCGGCTTCGACGCGGCGGCGATCTACCGCCACGACGCGCCCGGCGTGGTCACGGTCTTCAGCGTGCTCCCGAGCTCCGGCTCGTCGCCGGGCGAGGGCGAGGGCATCGGCTCGGGGTTCGTGCTCGACGGGGCGGGCGAGATCGCGACCAACGCGCACGTCGTCACCGACGGCACGGGCGACGCGATCAAGGAGTCCAAGGAGCTCTACGTCGCGTTCGCCGACGGCAACGAGGTGTCGGCGCGGATCGTCGGCTTCGACCCCAACGCGGACGTCGCGCTGCTGAGGATCGACCCCGCGGGCCTGACGCTGCGCCCGCTGAGGCTCGGCACGGTGCATGACCTCGTCGTCGGGTCGCCGGTCGCCGCGATCGGCTCGCCGTTCGGCGAGCCGCAGTCGCTGTCGGTCGGCGTCGTGTCGGCGATCGATCGCTCGATCGAGTCGCTGACGGGGTTCGAGATCGACGGCGCGATCCAGACCGACGCCGCGATCAACCGCGGCAACTCCGGCGGCCCGCTCGTCAACGCCAAGGGCGAGGTGCTCGGCATCAACTCCCAGATCCAGACGACGAGCGGCGGCGGCGAGGGCGTCGGCTACGCGATCCCGGTCGACAGCGTGCGGCGCACGCTCGCCGGGTTGCGCGCCGACGGCCACGTCGACTACGCCTACCTCGGCATCACGACGACGCGCATCTACCCGCAGCTCGCGCGGCGCTTCAAGCTGCCGGTGCCGCAGGGCGCATGGGTGCAGGGCGTCGCGGGCGCAGGCCCCGCCGCGAAGGCCGGGCTGCGCGCCGGCGGCGCGACCGCGACCTTCCAGGCGCGCGACGTCAAGCCGGGCGGCGACATCATCACGGCGGTCGACGGCCACCCGCTCGACGACGACGCGTCGCTGAGCGTCGCGCTCGCGACGTTGAAGCCCGGTCAGGACGTCGTGCTGCGCGTCTACCGCGACGGCAAGCCGCGCGACGTGACGGTCAAGCTCGGCACGCGGCCCAAGCAGGCCGACGCAGGCGTCGCGCCGTAGCGCCGCGCCGGTCGCGACCTAGACTGCACGGCGCGATGCCGGACGCCGCTCCCCTCGTCCTCGTCTCCAACCGCGGGCCGGTCACCTTCGATGCCGACGGCTCGTTCACGCGCGGCGGCGGCGGGCTCGTGACGGCGCTCACGGGGCTGGCCTCGCATCGCGACGCCGTCTGGATCGCCTCGGCGATGAGCGACGGCGACGTGCGCCAGGCGGCGGAGTCCGGCGGCAGGCCGTTCGAGGTGCAGACGGCCGACGGCGGCGAGTACCACGTGCGCCTCGTCGCGTCGGACCCGGACGCCTACGACCGCTTCTACAACGTCGTCGCCAACCCGATGCTGTGGTTCATCCAGCACTACCTCTGGGACCTCTCCAACGCGCCGGACATCCGCCGCCACGAGGTCGACGCGTTCGAGCACGGCTACAAGGTCGTCAACGCCGACCTCGCGGCCGCGGCGATCGAGCAGATCGAGGGCGTCGACGAGCCCGTCGTGATGGTCCACGACTACCACCTCTACACGCTGCCGGCGGTCGTGCGAGCGGCGCGCCCCGACGTCTTCCTGCATCACTTCGTGCATATCCCGTGGACGCAGCCGGACGCCTGGCGCGTGCTGCCGACGGCGATCCGCAACCAGATCTTCGAGGGCGTGCTCGCCAACGACATCGTCGGCTTCCACACGCGCTCCTACCGCTGGAACTTCCTGCAGTGCTGCCGCGACCTGCTGGACCTCGACGTCGACTTCGAGCGGGGGATCGTGCGCCACGACGGCCGCGACGTCTGGGTCCGCGCCTATCCGCTGCCGATCGACTACGAGGCGACGCGGCGCGTGGCGGCGAGCGCGCGCACCCGCGAGCTCGAGGCCGAGCTCAAGCGCCGCCGGCGCGATCACGTCATCCTGCGCGTCGACCGCGCGGACCTGTCGAAGAACATCCTGCGGGGCTTCGCGGCGTTCGACGAGTTCCTCGACGAGCACCCGGAGTTCCTCGAGCGCGTGACGTTCATCGCGCAGCTGATGCCGTCGCGGATGGACGTCGCGCAGTACCAGGACTACCTCCAGCGCATCGAGGCGCTCGTCGCGGTCGTCAACCATCGCCATGGCACGCCGGACTGGATGCCGATCCAGCTGAAGCTGCGCGACGACCTCGAGGAGGCCGTCGCGGCGTACAAGAACTACGACGTGATGATCGTCAACGCGATGTTCGACGGGATGAACCTCGTCGCCAAGGAGGGGCCGCTCGTCAACGAGCGCGACGGCGTGTCGATCCTGTCGGAGAACACCGGTGCGCACGAGGAGCTCGGCGAGTTCGCGCTCAGCGTCAACCCGTTCGACATCGCGGAGACGGCGGACTCGATCCACGCGGCGCTGACGATGAGCGCGGACGAGCGCGCGCGGCGCGCGCGGGGGCTGCGCGCCGTGGTGACGGCCCGCAACCCGGGCGACTGGATCGACGACCAGCTCGCCGACATCGCGGCCAAGCGGGCAGGGTCGAACAGGCGGGGGTAGGCCTCCGCGGTCCGGCGGCGCGGCCGGGGCGGCCGTGGGGCGTCCGTCGCTCGCGTGGCGGCGTGGCGAGTGCGGGAGGCGTTTCGCGGGAATGCTCGCTTCGCCTCCCCCTGCGAGGCCATCGCCACGTCGCCGAAAGAGGCCGTCATGCTGCTGATCCTCGCCGTCATCCTGCTCATCGTCGCGATCGCGGGTGGCGTCATCATCCACCCGCTGCTGTTCGCCCTGGCGATCGTCGCGCTGGTGCTGTTCTTCGCGGGTCGCTGAGCCTGGGTCCGCGGGCCGCCGGGCCGGGCCGGGCTGCGGCGTCGGCAGCCGGGCCGAACCGGGCCGTGGCGCTGCCTCACGGGGCCTGCGGCGGTGCCGGCCGAAGGCGTCGGAGCCAGGCCGTGCCGCTGGCCTCACCGGCGCTGGGCCGGGCCGGGCCGTGGCGTCGGCGGCCGGGCCGTGGCGCCGGCCTCACCCGCGCCTGACCGCGGGTGCCGGGCCGAAGGCGGCGGCGCCGGAGCCGCCGGGCCGGAACTCCGGCGCCTTGGGCGACGATCCTCGCGCGGGCACCGGCCGGCGTTGCGCGGATGCGGGAGCCGCGGGCGATTGGGGTGCCTGCGCACGCGTGGGGCCGCGTGGCGTCGCGGACGCGCCGGGTACCGCCCGCGTCCGCGCGGGCCGGCCTGGGCGGCGGCGGTTCGCCGGACTCGTGCGCGGTGACGTGCCCGTGCGAGTCGTGTCGTGCGGCGTGGGGCGCGGTCTCTTGCGAGCACGGGCCGGGGCGTTCTCGCCGGCGCCGGAGGGGCGTTCGCCGTCCTGCTCGCCGGCGATGGCACCGCCGTCCTCGTCGCCGGCGGGAACGTCGCCAGCCTCGTCGCCGCCCGTCTCGGAGGGTGCGGCGGGCTGCGTCGTCGTGGCGGACGGCACGGCCGCGGGCGGTGCGACGGGCCGTGCCGGAGCCACCACCGGCACGGCCCCGGCCGGTGGCAGCGGCGGCTCGTGCGGGCTCAGCCGCGGCCACGCGACGATCGCGGCGGCGAGCGTGACGAGGGCCGCGGCGCGGGCGACGTTGGCCCAGCGAATACGGCTGCGCAGCGGCGATCGGCGATCGGGTTCCATACACCCCATAGGTCCGGCGGGGGTGGGTTTCGCCCCCCGGTCGCTATCATGCGCCGCCGCATGCCTGCCGCCGACCCCCTTTACGACCTCGTGCTGATGCTCGACAGCGCCGCTCCGGACGAGCAGCGCCAGAAGGTACTCACCAGCGTCGAGCAGATCATCGGACCGATCGGAATGGTCAACACCCAGGACTGGGGCGTACGCCAGACGGCGTACGAGATCCGTCACAAGACGGACGCGGAGTACCACCTCCTCCAGTTCCACGGTGTTCGCGAGACCCTCGAGTCGCTGCAGCGCACGC
Source organism: Solirubrobacteraceae bacterium (assembly GCA_036271815.1). Classification (GTDB taxonomy): domain Bacteria; phylum Actinomycetota; class Thermoleophilia; order Solirubrobacterales; family Solirubrobacteraceae; genus CADCVQ01. The sequence goes on along the minus strand of DATAZX010000065.1, from coordinate 5,256 downwards.
TGCGCATCGCCGACGGCGTCGTTCGCTTCCGCATCATCAAGCTGAAGCCCGGCACCCCCGCGCCGCCCTCGACGCGTTCCGAGCCGCGCCCCACGGGCATCGGCGAGGCCGTCGCTCCAGAGCCCGTGGCCGTCGCCGCGGCTCCCGCAGACGCCTGACTTCGCGGCGATCCGCGCGGTCGCACGCGCACTTCGTCACGACTCTGCGCAATAACTGCGGAGAGAGCGGCGTAGTCGCCTGCGGCCGCCGAGGGCCGGTCTAGACTCGCCCCATCGAGCGTCCGTCGACCCGATGGCGCTCAAGAGATCCACCGGAGCCACGGGCTCCACGAGAGCGTGCCCGCTGCGGTCGTGCGCGCGGATGAGGACTTCCACATGAGCGGATTCGACATCAATTCGGTAACCGTCTCGGGCAACCTGACCCGGGACCCAGAGGTGCGCAACCTCCCCAGCGGGCAGGCCGTCTGCTCGCTGCGGATCGCCCACAACGAGCGCTTCAAGGACGCGTCGGGCGAGTGGGCCGATCGCGCCGCCTACTTCGACGTGACGATCTGGAGCGGTCTCGGCGAGTGGATGGGCCGCAACCTGACGAAGGGCCAGAAGGTCGTCGTCTCGGGCCGGCTGCGCTGGCGCGAGTGGGAGACGCCCGGCGGCGACAAGCGCCAGGCCGTCGACATCAACGCCGACAGCGTCGTGCCGGTCGTGCGCGACGGCGACGCGCGCGGGGGCGGCGGCAGCTCCAACGGCTACCAGGCGCGCTCCGACGTCCCGGCCGACATGAGCGACTTCCAGCAGCCGGCCGCCGTGGGCGGCGGCGGCGGGCGTCAGAGCGCGGACGACGACATCCCGTTCTAGGCGATCGCTGCGCTTCGGATCCCGCCCGCGGGTGGGGTCCGAAGCGCTTGCAAGACTGTCCCGCCGCGTCGTCCGGACGCGACCTGCCACAATGTCTGGTCGCGTGCGCCCTCGCGCGCGCCCTCCGGCATCGAAACGAAGGACTCTCTTTCAGTGGCTAAGCAGCGCAACCGTGGCAAGCCCACGCGCCGACGTGACAAGAAGGGCGGACCCGGCAGCGGTCGTCGCAAGCCGTGCCCGTACTGCAAGGAGAAGATCGAGCAGGCCGACTACAAGGACACGGCCACGCTGCGCAAGTTCATCTCCGAGAAGGGCAAGATCCGCTCGCGGCGGATCACCGGTGCCTGCCGGCGCCACCAGAGCCAGATCGCCCGTGCGGTCAAGCGCGCCCGTGAGCTGGCGCTGCTGCCGTACGTCAACGAGGGCGGCCGCGACGACGCCGAGCGCGAGGGCGGGCGTGGCCGACGCGGCCGCGACGACCGCTAGATGCCCTCCGCCATCCTCATGCAGGACGTCGAGCACCTCGGCACAAGCGGGACCGTCGTCGACGTCTCCAAGGGCTATCTGCGCAACTACCTGATCCCGCGCAAGCTCGCCGCACCGGCGACCAAGGGCGCGCTGGCCGAGGCCCGCCGCCGCGGCGAGGTCGCCGATCGCGCCGCGCAGGTCCTCGTCAAGAAGGCCACCGAGGACGCCGACGTGCTGAGCCGCACCGTGCTGACCATCAGCCAGCAGGCCGGCGACGACGGCCGCCTGTTCGGCTCGGTGACCAACCAGGACATCGCCGAGGCGATCGAAGAGGCGCGCGGCGTCAAGGTCGACAAGCGCAAGGTCCACCTCGAGGAGCCGATCAAGAACGTCGGCACCTACGTCGTGGTGGTCGAGATCGCCGAGGGCGTCACAGCCTCGGTCAAGACGATGGTCGTCGAGAAGAAGTAGCTCGTGGTGCCGCTCGCCGGCATCGCTGAGATGTTCTGGGGTGTCGCCGGCGTGGTCGGCGGCACCGGCTCGATCATCGTCCTCGCCTGGTATGCGGGTCGCGGTCACCGCGACCGCGACGACGAGGACGCGGCACGCGACTTCTTCGATCTCCACGGTCGCTGGCCCGACGAACCCGCCTGAGGTCCGGACGGCGGCGTCTACTCCCCCCGCTCGAGTCGCCTGGTCAGATCGGGCACGGGGAGAAACTCGTGGCGCTGACCAGCGCGCCTACGCTCCAGCAAGCCCTTCGCGACCAGCGGGAGCAGGTCGTTGCGTGCCGTCTCGTGCGTCACGCCGTGACTGAGCGCGTGTGAGCGAAACGTGTAGACCCGATGCGGGCTGCGGACAGCATCGCCGAGCAGCGCCAGCTGGCGACGATTGAAGTTCGCCGAGCCCGTCAGGAGACGCTCGACATCACGAACTTCGCCCACTTTGCGATCGAGATACGCGTGGAGCTCGACGATCGCGCGCTCGATCACCTCGAGCTGGTAGACGATGAAGTACGTCGTGTCGCGCTCGTCCGTCTCCGTGAGCACAAAGGCTCGACCGTACTTCGCGGGCGCCTGCTGCAGGATCCTCGAGATCGAGAGGTATTCCACGAGCCAGTAGCCCCGCGTGCGCATGAACCAGTAGAAGAGCGCCCGTGCGGTTCGCCCGTTGCCGTCTTGGAACGGGTGGTCGTATGCGAGCCAGAAGTGCAGCAGGGTGGCCCGCACAACCGGATGGATGAAGCGCTCGGCGTCCTCGCCCTCGTTCGCGAAGTTGCACAGCGCTCGCATGCGTTCCGGGAGTTGATCTGCCGAGGGCGGGCTGTGGACGAGATGACCGTCGGTACGATCGTAGACCGCGACGCGGTCCTCGGCCGCGGTCTGCAATCGGCCGGCCGCGCTCGGGTCGTCGAGAGTCCCGTCCGTGAGAATCCGGTGCAACTCGAGGATGTCGACCGGCGCCAGCATCTCGCCCATCCCGTCGCGCATGAAGTTGAGCGCTCTGTAGTTGTTGAGGATCATGCGTTCGCTGCGATCCACCGGCGAGCGCCCGGACCGCAGGAGATCCTTGGCCGCCCGCCGCGATGTCGTGGCTCCCTCGAGCTGGCTTGACCGGATGGCCTCCTCCATGAGCGAGTTCACGAGGTAGTGGCGGCGCGCAGGTTCGTCGGCCGTGACGACTTCCGGCATCGCGATCGACCCGCTGCAGCGCTGGTCGACGTGATGTAGCAGGCGAAGGACGTTGTCGGGCGTGCTGAATTTGAATGGCCGTCCCTCGACGTCGGCGAGCGGAAGGGTGCGCAGGGTCTGAAGCCGGCGAAGCTTGAGGCCCAGCCACCACTCCTCGTGCGTGAGCCCCACGGGCGGATCCTTGTGCCGGAGCTTGTCCCAATGCAGGTAGTCCGATTGATCGGACGGGACGCCCAGCACCTTCTCGAGCTTGTCGAGCTCGAGACCGGACATGAGGCTCTCTAACGCGGGGGCCGGGACGACGCGCATGAGCGGTTCCAAATGACTCCAAGTAGCTCCAAGGATTTGGAATCCTACCTCCATTCCAAATATTTGGCGAGTCTTGGACCTGTTTGGACCTGTCTGTCCGATAGGCCTGCCACCATCGTCACGTTTGGGCACAGACGGCGGAAACTCTCGCAGGATGCGGCAACCGCGCCGCACGCATCGGGGGCGACGAGCGTCGCGACCTAGGCTGGTGACGCCGTGAGCACGTACCCCGACTCCCCGCCGCGCCCCGCCCCGCAGATCGCCGCCGGGGCCGCGCCGCCGCACTCGCTCGAGGCAGAGCAGTCGGTCCTCGGCGGCATCCTGCTCTCCGATCGCGCGATGTACGGCCTCGTCATCGAGGAGGGCCTGAAGCCCGAGGACTTCTACCGCGACCGCCACCGCGTCATCTACGAGTCGATGCTGACGCTGTATCGCGAGAGCGAGCCGATCGACGTCCTGACCGTGGCCGAGCACCTGCGCGCGGCCGGCAGGATCGACGAGGCCGGCGGCAAGGCCGCGATCGACGAGCTCACCGGCGGCGTCCCGGGGCTCGGCGGCATCCGCCGCTACGCGCAGATCGTCCGCGAGCACGCGCTCATGCGGCGCCTGCTGAGCACGACCTACGAGATCCAGGCATCGGTCCTCAACCACGCCGCCGCGCCGCGCGACCTCGTCGAGCAGGCCGAGCGCGCGATGCTCGAGGTCGCCCACGACGACCGCCAGAAGGACTTCCGCTCGATCGACGAGATCCTCGACGACGAGCTGAGGAAGATGGAGAAGCTCTCGCGCGAGGGGACCTCGCTGACCGGCACCCCATCCGGCTTCCGCGACCTCGACGAGATCACCGGCGGCTTCCAGCCCGGCAACCTCATCGTCATCGCCGCGCGACCGGCGATGGGCAAGTCCGCGCTTGTCACGAACATCGCCGAGAACGCCGCGATCGACCACGGCCGTCCCGTGGCGCTGTTCTCGCTGGAGATGTCCGAGACCGAGCTCGCGCAGCGCTTCGTGGCGTCGCAGGGGCGCATCAAGGGCGACGAGCTGCGCAAGGGGCGCGTGCCCGACGGCAAGTGGCCGAAGATCCTGCAGGCGTCCGCGAAGCTCGCCGCGGCGCCGCTGTTCATCGACGACTCGTCGGACGTCGGGATCATCGAGATCCGGGCGAAGGCGCGGCGGCTGCACCAGCAGAACCCGCTCGGCCTGATCATCATCGACTACCTCCAGCTCATGCGGCCGGACGGGCGCGTCGAGTCGCGCGTGCAGCAGGTCGGCGAGATGAGCCGCGGGCTGAAGATCCTCGCCCGCGAGCTGCACGTCCCCGTCATCGCCCTGTCGCAGCTGTCGCGCGCGGTCGAGACGCGCGGCCAGTCGATCGACAGCAAGCGCCCCCTGCTCTCGGACCTGCGCGAGTCCGGGTCGATCGAGCAGGACGCCGATCTCGTCGCGTTCATCTTCCGCGAGGAGTACTACGACAAGGACACCGAGCGCGCCGGCATCGCGGACATCATCATCGCCAAGCACCGCAACGGCGCGATCGGCGACGTCGAGCTGACGTTCGCCAAGGAGTACCCCAAGTTCCTCAACTACACCTCGCCCGACCGCTACGGATAGGGGCGGCCGTAGCGGTCGCCCACCGTGCCCGCAGGCTGCGAATCCGCGGGCCTCTCGCCCCCAAGCGCGGACGCGCCCGGGCACAATCCATGTAAATCAGATCGTGTTTGTATAGTTTAGGTCCCGCCCGACGACTGGAGCCTGGACCGACATGAGCACGACCGATGATCTCCTGGCGTACGGGGCCGCCTCCGACGACGGCGACGCCGCGCCGCCGGCCGCGCGCGGGGTCATCCAGATCGTGGCGCGGCAGCGCTGAGCCTCCGAGCGACGCGAGTGGGTCCGCGCCGGGTCTCGCGGACCCGCCCCGCGTCGAGCCGGCG
>DATAZX010000064.1:0-13515 GCA_036271815.1 Solirubrobacteraceae bacterium | reverse complement strand
TTCGCCGCCGGCTATGCGCGCGTCGCGGTCCACCCGCCGCATGTCCCGTCGCGGATCGAGGGGCGCGCGTTCGCGTCGTGCGCCGACACGGTCTTCCACGTGCCCGGCGGCCACGCCCACGTGACCGCCGCGATCCTGCTCGACGCGCAGCGCCCGTCGTCGCGCGCCGCGGCGCTGCCCCCGGTCCCCGGCCTCGACGGCCGCCGGCTCGGTCGCGGCTGGATCGTCGCGTCGGGCGCCAGCGCGGCCCAGCGACGCAGCCTGCTCGCGCGCCTGCATCCGCGGCTGTAGCCTGACGACGTCTGCGAGGCGGATGGCACGACGTGCTCCCGGAGCGCACGGAGCTGCGCTTCGAGTCGCAGTCGCTCGCCCCGCCGGTTGACCGCAATCCGCGTGACCGTTCCCTCGAAGCCCTCCCATGGGTCCCGCGCCCGCCCCAAGCGCTTCAGCAAGGCCGGCATCGGCGTCATCGCGACGCTGCTGATCCTGACGGCGGTCGTCGTGGCGGCGGCGCTGTATCACCCACCGGTCGTGCTGCTGTCGACCACGCCGGCGATCGACGTGACCGGGGACATCGCCATCAAGGGGGTCGCGACGAGCAGGTTGCACGGTCACTACCTGATCCTCACGGTGAGCGAGCAGTCTCCGAGCGAGCTGCAACGCGTGCTGTCGCATTGGAGCTCGAGCGCGACGATCCTGCCCGTCGCGGCCGTCCGGCCGCCGGAGGCTCCCGCGCGGGAATACCGTCGAACGGAGAAGGTCGAGTTCGTCGACAGCCAGACGGCGGCAGCGGCTGCGGCCGCGGAGGCCGTCGGGCTGCCGGTGCGGCTGACGGGCGACGGCCTGCAGGTGGTCGACGTCCTGCGCGGCTCGCCGGCCGACGGGGCGCTGCGAGCCGGCGACGTCGTCACGCGGCTCGACGGCAGCCGCGTCGCGACCGGCGCCGACCTCGTGGCTGGCACGCGCGGCAAGCCCGCCGGCACGCGCTACCGGCTCGCCGTGACGCGCGCGGGTCATCGCATCGTCGTCCACATCGCAAGCGCGCGGTTGCGCGGCGCGAAGCCGACGGTGGTCGGCTTCGGCATCCGGACCGTCACGCGCAACCCGAACGTGGGGCTTCCGTTCTCGATCCGCTTCAAGCATCACGACATCGGCGGTCCGTCGGGCGGTCTGATCTACGCGCTCGCGATCGCGGACATGCTCGATCCCGCCGACCTCGCCGGCGGCCGGCGCATCGCCGCGACCGGCACGATCGGGATCGACGGCGGGGTCGGCCCGATCGGCGGGCTGAAGCAGAAGGCGATCGAGGCCGCGAACGCGAAGGCGACGATCCTGCTCGTGCCGAGGTCCGAGCCGCCGTCCGAGCTTCGGGGCGTGCGATTCCCCGGCGCGCACACGACCGTCGACGATCTCCGGGACGCGATCGCCGTCCTGCGCAAGCCGCACGCGACGACGGGATGACGACGTCGACACCTGCTCGACGAGGAGGACGACTTCGCGCTGGGACGCGGCCGGCCTGCGGTGGGAGGACCCGTCGCGTGGCTGAGCCGCCGGGCTCGCCGAACGGGTCGGTCCGACGTTTACGTGCCGGCGTTTTCGCCTACCCCGTAGGTAGACCGCGCGGGGACGGCGGCATCCCGTTGTCGAGACGAAGGAGCCACGCCATGGCAGATGAGCTGACCGGCCGCAGGATCGCGATCCTCGCCGCCGACGGCGTCGAGCAGGTCGAGCTGGAGCGCCCGCGCCAGGCGCTGATCGAGGCCGGCGCGCTGACCGAGCTCCTGTCGCTCGACGACGGCGAGATCCAGGCGATGAACGGCGACATCGAGCCGGCCGACCGCTTCCGGGTCGACCGCCGCGTCGCGGACGCCTCGATCGACGACTACGACGGGCTCGTCCTCCCGGGCGGGACGTGCAACCCCGACAAGCTGCGCGGAGACCCGGCGGCGGTGGCGTTCGTCCGCGACCTGGTCGAGGCCGGCAAGCCGGTCGGCGTCATCTGCCACGGACCCTGGACGCTCGTCGAGGCGGACGTCGTGCGCGGTCGCCGGCTGACGTCGTGGCCGACCGTTCGGACCGATCTGCGCAACGCCGGGGCGGACGTCGTCGACGAGGAGGTCGTCGTCGACGGGCACCTCGTGTCCAGCCGCGACCCCGACGACCTGCCGGCCTTCTGCGCGGCGATCGTCCGCGAGTTCTCGGCGGTGCGCGCCGCCTGATCGGGACGGGTCGATCGACCCCCCGAGACCTTCGATCCGAGCGCGCGCCGGCAGCCCCGCGAGGCGGGCTGCCGACGCGCCTGTTTGGCGTCGTTCGGCGCCGAAGCGAACAGCCGTTCGTCCCGGCTGCTACCGTTTGCGCCCCGCGGGTGACGTTCAGGTGCTCAACAGGAGCGCCGCCGCCCGCCGCAAACGACCGGCCGCCCGCGCCGCGTGCATGTCGCGCGTCGCCTCCGGGCCGATGGAAGGACATGAACGGATGCGCCTCAGAACCCTGGGCGCGGTCTGCGCTACGAGCGCTGTCGCGGCGCCCCTCTCCGTGTACGTCCAGAGCGCCGCAGCACAGGCGCCGGCGACCACGCCCGCGCAACCCGCCCCCGCATCGCCACCGGCTGCCACGCAGCCCCCGGCCGCGACACCGGCACCGACGCCGGCGGCCGCGCCGCCACCGGCACCGCTGGCCGCGCAACCCGCGCCGGCGCCCGCGCCGGCCGCACCGCCGCCGGTCATCACCCCGCCCGGCGACCTCCGTGCGGGCGCCATGGCGTTGCTGACCAACCGCCACGTCCACTTCGCCCGCCGCTATCACCGGCTGCTGGGCGATCCGCTGACGCGCAGCGAGCGCCAGGCGCTGCGCCGGCAGCTCGCGACGCTGACGCCCTACAAGCTGCGCGTCGAGACCCGGGAGCTGCGAGGCGACATCCGGCACCTGCGCCGCAAGCTCGAGCGCAAGGTCGCCGGCGGCGCGCCGGACGTCGCGATCCCGCCACAGCTCAGCGCGATCGCGCAGTGCGAGTCCGGGGGCGACCCGCGGGCGATCTCGTCCAGCGGCACCTACCGCGGCAAGTACCAGTTCTCGTTCACGACGTGGGCGACGGTAGGCGGCAGGGGCGACCCGGCCGCCGCGCCGGAGGCCGAGCAGGATCGCCGTGCCGCGATCCTCTACCACCAGGAAGGACCCGGCCAGTGGCCGGTCTGCGGGCGCTGACGCACCCGTGATCGGCTGTGCTCGCCCGCTCGGCGACGATCCGTCGTCGAGCGTGGCAGGCCGCTTCGACCGCCGCCGTCGGCTCATGCTCCGGTGACGAGCCGGGGCCGGCGATGGCGCCTCAGCGCCGCCCGTCGTCGAGCAGGCACCGCCAGCGCAGCCGTGGAAAGCGCCCGAACCCGCGGTCGAACGTCACCGGCTCCGCGCGTTGCTCGAGGGCGAGTGCGGCGAGATAGGCGTCCGGGACGAGGTTGCCGCGCAGGTGCAGGTCGCGACGGAGCTCCGCGAAGCGCGGCCAGTGCCCGGCTGTGTGGACGCCGTGCAGCGTGCTGCACGGACAGCGGACGCTAGCCTCCGGCGCGTGGATGCCGCCAAGTTCCGCGCGCAGTTCCCGGTCTGCGAGAAGCTCGCCTACCTCAACGCGGGCACGTGCGGGCCGCTGCCCGGTCCGGCCGTCGGCGTGGCGACGCAGGTGCTCGAGGAGTGCGCCCGCTCCGGTCGCGCCGGCATGTACTACGAGCAGTCCAAGGCGCTCGCGGCGCAGCGCCGTGCCGCGTACGCCGCGCTGCTGAACGCCGAGGCGCAGGACGTCGCGCTGACGACCTGCACGAGCGAGGGCATCGTGCGCGTGCTCGCCGGCCTCGCCCTGCAGCCCGGAGACGAGATCCTCACCGCCGACGGCGAGCACCCCGGCCTCTACGGTCCGCTGTCGGCGCTGCGCGCCCAGCGCGGGATCGTCGTCCGCAGCGTGCCGCTGGGGGAGATCGCGGACGCGGTCTCCCCCGCGACGCGGCTCGTCGCGTGCTCGCACGTCAGCTGGATCGACGGCAGCCTCGCACCCGACATGAGCGCGGTCGACGTCCCGGTGCTGCTCGACGGCGCCCAGGGTGCCGGCGCGGTGGCCGTGGACGTCGCGACGCTCGGCTGCGACTTCTACGCCGCGTCCGGTCAGAAGTGGCTCTGCGGGCCGGTCGGCACGGGTCTGCTGTGGGTCTCTCCCGCGTGGATCGAGCGCCTGCTCGCGACCGCCCCGACGTACGTCAACCTCGACGACGCGAGCCTCGGACTCGACGCTGTCCCGGCGGCCGGCGCCGCACGCTACGACGCCGCGTCGATGAGCCTCGAGACCGCGGTCACAGCAGCCACGGCGTTCGTGATCCTCGCCTCGACGGGCTGGGAGGAGCTGCAGGAGCGCGCCGCGACGCTTGCCGCGTCGCTCGCGGCGCAGCTCGCCGAGCGCGGGCGCGAGGTCGCCCCGCGCGACCGCACGACGCTCGTCTCGTGGTCCGACGACGACCCGCCCGCGACGAAGGACCGGCTCGCCGCGGCGGGCATCGTCATCCGCGATCTGCCGGGCACCGGCCTGCTGCGCGCCTCGGTCGGGGCGTGGAACGACGAGTCGGATCTCGAGCGCCTGCTCGCGGCGCTGTGAGGCGGCCGGCCCCGCGGACGTGACGGCTCGACTCGCGCCGTCGACCGCATCGGCGGGCCGTACGCCGCCGCGGCGCGCGCACCGGCGGTCGTCGTGACGCGACCGCCGTCGCGCGTGAGCCGCCGCGCGCTCGACGCGGCCGTCGCGATCGCACGCGCCGACGGGTTGCGCTGCGACGCGCCCGTGGTCCTGCGCGACGCGAGCAACCTGCTCGTGCACCTCGCGCCCGCACCGGTCGTCGCGCGGGTCATGACCGTCACCGCGACGGTGCGCGACGGCGCCGCCTGGCTCGCGCGCGAGGTCGCGATCGCCCGGCACCTCGTCGCGGCCGGGGCGCCGGTCGTCGCGCCGAGCGGCGAGATCGATCCGGGGCCGCACCGCCACGACGGGTTCACGGCCAGCTTCTGGACCTACGTCGACGAGGCCGGACGGCGGCTGGACGCGCGCGAGGCCGGGCGCCGGCTGCGGACGTGCCACGACGCGCTCACGACCTACGACGGCGAGCTGCGCGAGCTGCCGGCGCTCGACGAGGCGCTCGCGCAGCTGGGTCCCCTTGCCGCGAGCGGCGCCCTCGCGGAGGACGACGCCGCGCTGCTGCGCGAGGCGGGCGAGCGCGCCCGCGGGCGGATCGACGAGCTCGCGCTCGCGCGCCAGCCGATCCACGGCGACGCGCACCTCTCGAACGTCATCGCCGGACCCGACGGCCCGTTGTGGAACGACTGGGAGGACGCCTTCCGCGGCCCGCGGGCGTGGGACCTCGGCTGCATGCACGCCGCGGCCCGCGCCTTCGGAGGCGATCCGGACGCCGTCGCGGCCGCGCAGGACGGCTACGGCGAGACGCCCGCCGACGGCGTGCTCGACGCGTTCGTCGAGGCGAGGCGCCTGCAGGGGACGATCTGGATCGCGATCATGGCCGCGCAGCGACCCGATCGCCGGGAGCGCGCGGCGGCGCTGCTCGGCTACTACCGCGAGCGCGGCTGACGCGCCGTCGCGGAGACGAGTGCGAGGCGGGCCGACGCGCGCGCCGACGAGTCCGAGGGCCGCGTACGCGGCGTCGCCGAGAAGAGCCGGCGGCGCTCAGCGCTTCGCCCACGCTCCGGGGTCCTCGGTGAGGGCCGTGACGCTCGCCGGAAGCCCGCCCGCGGCGACGTCGGCGAGCGTGACCTCCTCCAGCACGCGGCGCAGGCTCGCGCGCACCGCGATCCAGACGTCGCGCATCGGCTCGGCGCTGCCGCCGTAGTGCAGGTCCTCCGGCCGGCGGCCGCCGACGCCCGCCAGCGGGCCGTCGATCGCGCGGATGACGTCCGCCAGCGTGACCTCCGCGGCGGGACGAGCGAGCAGGTGGCCGCCGTCCGGACCGCGGCGACTCTCGACCAGACCGGCTTGGCGCAGCCCCTGCAGGATGTTCTCGAGGAACTTCAGCGGGATCTCCTGCGCCCGCGCGAGCGTGTCCGCCTTCACCGGCCGCGGCTGCTCCTGCGCGGCCTGCGCCGCGGCGAGCTCGACCGCGGCGCGGACGGCATAGTCGACCTTGGCGGAGACGCGCACGCCCTCATGATGTCGCGAACTCCCGCGCGCGGTGCACTCGCAGCCACACGAACTGCCCCGGACGCAGCTCGAGCTCCTCGGCCTCCTGGCGCGTGGTGAGGATCGAGACCGGTGCGCCGTCGCCCAGGACGGCCTCCACGCGGACCTCGAATCCGACCTTCGCGACGCGCTCGACGATCGCCTCGATCGCGCCGTCGTCGTGATCCTCGAGCAGCTCGATGTCGTGCGGGCGCACCCACGTCTCGCCGAGCTTGGAGACCGGACCCACGAAGCCCATGACGAACTCGTTGGCGGGCCGCTCGTAGAGATCGTCCGGCGAGCCGGTCTGCTCGATGCGCCCGTCCCTGATCACCGCGACCTGCTGGGCGACCTCGAGCGCCTCCTCCTGGTCGTGCGTGACGAAGATCGTCGTCACGTGGACCTCGTCGTGGAGCTTGCGCAGCCAGTCGCGCAGCTCCTTGCGCACGGTCGCGTCGAGGGCGCCGAAGGGCTCGTCGAGCAGCAGCACGCGCGGCGCCACCGCCAGCGCGCGCGCCAGCGCCATCCGCTGGCGCTGGCCGCCGGAGAGCTGCGCCGGGTAGCGATCGGCCCAGCCGCCGAGGTGCACGAGCGCGAGCAGCTCGTCCACGCGCGCGCGGACCTCGGCCTTCGGCCGCTTGCGTATCTTCAGGCCGAACGCGATGTTGTCGCGCACGGTCATGTGCTTGAACGCGGCGTAGTGCTGGAAGACGAACCCGACGCCGCGGTCCTGCGCGGGCACGTCGGTGACCGTCGCGCCGGAGAACAGCACCTCGCCCGCGTCGGCGCTCTCGAGACCCGCGATCACGCGCAGGAGCGTCGACTTGCCGCCGCCCGACGGCCCGAGCAGGGCGGTCAGCGAGCCGTCGGGCACGCTCAGCGACACGCCGTCGAGCGCCTGGAACCCGTTGAAGGACTTGCTGACGTTGCGTACCTCGATCATCGCGTCTCCTTGCGACGGTCCAGCAGGGTCATGGTCCCGATGACGGCCAGCGCGAGCAGCGCCAGCACGACCGACGCCGCGTACGCGCCGGTGAGATCGAAGGTCTCGAAGCGCTGCTGCACGAACAGCGTCAGCGTCTCCGTCTGGCCCTCGATGTGGCCTGAAACGACGGCGACCGCGCCGAACTCGCCGAGCGCGCGGGCCGTCGTGAGGATGACGCCGTACGCGACGCCCCAGCGGATCGCCGGCAGCGTGATGCGCCAGAAGATCTGGGCCGCGGACGCGCCGAGCGTGCGCGCCGCGTCCTCCTGCTCGACGCCGATCTCGCGCAGCACGGGCACGACCTCGCGCACGACGAATGGCAGCGACACGAAGATCGTCGCGAGCACCATCCCCGGCGTCGAGAAGATGACGCGGATCCCGTTCGCCGCCAGCCACGTCCCGATCCAGCCCTGGTTGCCGTAGACGAGGATCAGCGCGAGCCCGACGACGACCGGCGAGACCGCGAACGGCAGGTCCACGATCGCCGACACGAGCGTCTTGCCGCGCCAGCGCCAGCGCACGAGCGCGACCGCGACGCCGACCCCGAAGATCGTGTTCAGCGGCACCGCGATCGCGACCATCAGGCACGTCAGCCAGAACGCGTGCTGCGCGGCCGGGGTCGTCACGGCATGAAAGGCGGGGGCGATCCCGTGCTCGAACGTGCGGTAGAAGACCATCGCGACGGGGATCGCGAGCAGCAGCGCGAGGTAGCCGAGCGCCGCGAAGCGCAGCGACAGCCGCGACGCGCGCGAGCTAGCGGGCACGGCGCTGCCCCCGCGTCGAGACCCAGCTGACGAACAGCAGCAGCGCGAACGACAGCACGAGCAGCACGACGCTGACCGCCGCCGCGCCGGACGTGTTGTCGGACTCGATCTGGCCGTAGAGGAAGACCGACGCGACCTCGGTCTTGAACGGGATGTTGCCGCTGATCAGGACGACCGAGCCGAACTCGCCGAGCGCGCGAGCGAACGCCAGCCCGGCGCCGGCCGCGATCGCCGGCACGAGGTTCGGCAGGACGATCCGGCGAAAGACGGTCCGCGGGCGCGCGCCGAGCGACGTCGCCGCCTCCTCCATCTCGCGGTCCAGCTCCATCAGCACCGGCTGCACCGAGCGCACGACGAACGGCAGCGTCACGAACGCGAGTGCAAGCGCGACGGCGGCGCGCGTGAAGCCGATGTCGAACGGCGCCGGCCCGCTCGGGCCGTAGAGCGCCAGCAGCACGAGGCCGGCGACGATCGTCGGCAGCGCGAACGGCAGGTCGATGAGCGCGTTGACGAAGCGCTTGCCGGGGAACGTGTCGCGCACCATGACCCACGCGATCAACGTCCCGGTGACGATGTTCAGCGCGACCACGAGGACGGACACGACGACGGTGAAGCGCATCGCCGCGTACGCCTGGTGGTTGGAGACCGCGTGCCAGAACGCCGACGGGCCGCCGGTCGTCGACGCGGCGACGACCGCGGCCAGCGGGACCAGGACGACGAGGCTCAGGTAGGCGGTCGCGAGCGCGCCGCCGATCGCCGGTGCGGTGCGACGTCGGCCGACTCGGCGGCCGGCGCTGCCGCGGCCCGGCCGCCGACCCGACCCGCGGGCCGCGCCGACCGTGCCCGCCGGGCCAGCCGCGCCCGCCGGGGCGAGCGCGTCAGCTCGTGCTGACACCGAGACCGGCCTCGATCTTCTGCATCACGGAGCTCGTCGGGTCGAAGAACTTCTTCGAGACGACGTCCCAGCCGCCGAACTTGGCGATCGTGAACTCCTTCGGCGGGTCCGGATAGGCCTTCTTGTCGACGAGCGCGGGGATGATCGAGCGGTAGCCCTTCGCGGCGAAGACCTTCTGCGCGGGCCGCGACGTCGCGTAGGCGACGAACGCCTTCGCCTTCGGGCCGGCGTTGGTCAGCGCGGCGATCGGGTTCTCGATCAGGATCGTCGCGTCGGGGATGACGTAGTCGAGCTTGACGCCGTTGTGCTGCGCCGTGATCGCCTCGTTCTCGTAGGAGATCAGCGCGTCGCCCTTGCCGCTGGCGAAGTTCTGCGTCGCGTCGCGCGCCGCCTTGTCCTGGACGACGACGTTCTTGAAGAGCTTGGCGAGGTAGTCGTCGGCCTGGGCGGGGGTCTTGCCCTCGGCGATCTGCGAGCCGTAGGCGGCCATGACGTTCCAGCGCGCTCCGCCGGACGTGAACGGGTTGGGCGTCAGCACCTTGATCCCGGGCTTGGCGAGGTCGTCGAAGCCGGTGATGTGCTTCGGGTTGCCCTTGCGCACGGCGATCACGACGACCGACCGCGTGACGATCCCCTTCGTCGGCGTCGCGTCCCAATCCGGCGCGACGAGCTTCGCCTTGACGAGCTTCTCGATGTCCGGCTCCAGCGACAGCGCGGCGACGCTCGCGGGCTGGCCCGCGACGATCGCCCGTGCCTGGTCGCCGGAGTTGCCGTAGGACTGCGTGACGGTGACGCCCTTGCCGGCGGGCGTCTTCTCGAAGGCCGGGATGATCTCCGAGTACGCCTCCTTCGGCGTCGAGTAGGCGACGAGCGAGACCTTCGAGCCGCCTCCGGATGCATTCGAGGAGCCCCCGCAGGCCCCCAGCGCGACGGCGATCAGCGGGAGGCAGACAGTGAGGAGCGGCTTGGTCGGATGCATGCCGCTGAAAGTACTACAAACTCGATCAGGTTTGTTGTGTTTACGAGAAGGCTCGCGGGGCGCGGCAGGGAGGGCGCGAACGTGTCACGCTGCGGCGCTCGCTCGGGCCGAGGCGGCTCATCCATCCGGGCGATTGGGGATCATGCCCGTCGGGCAGCCGCCCGCCTCTGCCCGCTCCATCGCCGCCGGACGCCGATGGATCTCGCCGCATGACCAGCCCCGCCCGCCATTCCATCCCCCTTCGCTGGAGCGTCGTCGCGATCGTGCTCGCGGCCATGCTCGCCCTCCCGAGCCTGTCCGGCGGGGCGACCTCGCCGTCCAGCGGGACGTCGGCGAGCGGCGGGCTGAAGGCGTTCTACGACCCCGCCGAGGGCGGCACGCCGCTGGACCTCTTCGGCGTGCGCTTCGGGCAGACGGCGAGCACCGACCTCACGCTGATCATCCGCACGGCCAAGCCGTGGGACACGTCGCTGATCAGCCCGGCGACGCACACGAGCCTCTGCATGCTGCTGCGCAGCGACGTCCAGGCCAATCCCGCCGGACGCCTGTGCATCTATCCCAACTCGAGCACGCAGTCCAAGCTCGCGCTGCGCTACACCGTGCTCGACCAGACGGGCAAGCAGCTCGGCATCCGCGACCTCGAACCGGTCGTCACGCGGCCCACGGACACGACGGTGAAGGTGAGCTTCCAGCCGTCGCTGCTGCGGCTGAAGCCCGGTCTGTATCACTGGAAGGTGCGCAGCCAGTTCATCGACAACAAGACCTGCTTCCCGCCCAACGGCTGCGAGGACGACCTGCCGAACACCGGCGAGGACGACCTGCGGATCACGATCGCGACCGACCCCGCGGCGCGCCAGCGCTGCTTCGGCGCGGCATCGCGCGACGTGCGCGTGGCGTGCCGCAACCCCAAGCTCGCCCATGAGGTCGTGCCGACGCCGGACGTCGCCGTCATCACGCCGAACCTGCCGTGCAACCCGCTGCGCTACAACGGGCTCGTCCAGCCGTGCGAGTTCGGCGTCCCCGCGGAGGACGCCAAGGACACCGTCGCGCTGATCGGCGACAGCCACGCCGCCCACTGGCGCTCGGCGCTCGAGGTCGTCTCCCAGCGGCTGGACTGGCGCGGCCTCTCCGTCACGCGCTCGGGCTGCCCGTTCACGAAGGCGACCACGAACCTGCAGCCGGCCAGCCGCCGCACCCAGTGCGCGCGCTGGAACAGCGAGGTGCCCGTCTGGCTGAAGGCCAACCCGCAGATCCACACGGTGTTCGTCGTCGCGCACTACGACGCGAGCATCGTCGTGCCGAAGGGCCACCGCCAGTTCCCCGCGAAGGTCGCCGGCTACGAGAACGCGTGGCGGACCCTGCCGAGCTCGGTCCGGCGGATCATCGTCATCCGCGACACGCCGAACTCCCGCACGAGCACGCTCGGCTGCATCAGCACGGCGCTCGCCAAGCACGAGGTCCCGGGGCAGAAGTGCGCCGTGCCGCGCCGCGACGCGCTTGCCAGGGACCCCGCCGTGGCCGCCGCCGCGCAGATGCACTCGGCGCGGATCAAGACGATCGACATGACGTCGTTCTTCTGCAACAGCAAGGACTGCTTCCCGGTCATCGGCGGTGCGCTCGTCTACAAGGACGTCTCGCACCTGACCGACGTCTTCGCGTCGTCGCTCGGACCCTACCTGCTGCGCAAGATCCGCGGGCTCAACGCCGGCGGCTGACCGCGAGGGCGGCCCGCCGCCGGTGGGAGGGCTACCTCAGCGTCTCCGTGAAGGCGAAGACGGCACGCTGCTTGGCGCGGCTGCACGTGACCCGCACCGCGAAGTTGGTGGGCTTGCCGTTCAGCGGCTCGCCGTAGTTGCGCTTGCCCTCCTTGCAGCTGAACTTGTTCACCTTCGTCTTGCAGTGGCCGTCCGGCGACTTGCCCGCGTGCGTGAAGCAGCTCCAGTAGCCATGCACGGCGGTCCGTGCGGTGGCACAGGTGAGGCTCGTGACCCTGAGCTCGTTGAGCTGGAAGGCGTTGCCGATGTACTGCACCGATCCGAAGCTGCACGTCTTGGTCGCGGACGACGCCGAGGCCGGGCCGGCGGCGAGTGCCGTCAGGGCGAGCACGGCCAGCACGGCGAGCGCCGGGACGCGGATGAGTCTGAGTGAGGACGGCATGCGGCTCTCTTTCTGCGGGGATGATTCGAACGCCTCCACGCCGGTGGCGGGCGGGTTGCGCGCGTTCGGGGTCCGTCATTACAGCGTGCCTCCCGGCAGCACCGCCGACGGTGCCGATCCGTGGCGCCAGATCGTCAACCCCGGCGGCGGCGAAAAGGCGCGGTGCGGGGCGCGCGGGTCAGCGCAGCCAGTCCAGCCAGCCGCCGCCGAGCACGAGTCCTGCGAGCGCCTCGTAGCCGCCCGCGCCGGGATGCACGCCGTCGCCGGCCGCGGCCTCGTCGCGCCAGACCGCGCTCGCGGCGAGGTCCTGCGTGACGGCGGCGAACGGCACGCCGCGGACGGCGCAGACCAGCGCGAAGCTCCGCGACAGATCGGCGACGCGGACGTCCTGCTCGTCGTCGCACGAGGGCGGCGGCCCGACGACGAAGGCGGGGAGTCGCAGCTGCGCGGCCTCGTCGAGCACGCGCTCGAGCGTCGCCACCGACACGCCGGGCGCGACGCGCGGGGCACCGCGCTCGAGCGTCGCGTCGTTCGTGCCGAAGGAGAGCACGACGCGGCAGTCGGCGCCGTCGAGCAGGCGCGGTGCGGCCTCCGCCCGCCACCGCTCGGCGATCTGCACCGACGTCTCGCGGCGCACCCCGAGCACGTAGGCGAGCAGCGGCATCCCCGCCGCCCACGTCGTGGCCGCGACCCGCCCGACCCAGCCTCGGCCCTCGGGATCGCCGCTGCCCGCGACGAACGAGTCGCCGAAGAACAGGATGCGCCGGTCGGTCACATCCGCACCACGGGCTTGCGCAGCTCGCCGAGCGGTGCGTTGGCGCACGCCGACAGCGCGAATCCGATCGTGTCGCGGGTCTTCAGCGGATCGATGATGCCGTCGTCCCAGAGCCGCGCGGTCGCGTGGTACGGGTGGCCCTGGGTCTCGTACTGGGTGCGGATCCGCGCGCGCAGGGCCTCCGTCTGCGCGGGGTCGCCGTCGGGGCGCAGCGCGCCGAGCACCGTCGCGGCCTGCTCGCCGCCCATCACCGAGATCCGCGCATTGGGCCACGTCCAGAGAAAGCGCGGGTCGAACGCTCGCCCGCACATGCCGTAGTTGCCGGCGCCGTGCGAGCCGCCGACGATCACCGTCAGCTTCGGCACGCGCGCGCACGACACGGCCGCGACCATCTTCGCGCCGTCGCGCGCGATCCCGCCGGCCTCGGCCGCGCGCCCGACCATGAAGCCGCTGACGTTCTGCAGGAACAGCAGCGGCACGCCGCGCTGGTCGCAGAGTCCGACGAAGTGCGCCGCCTTGCGCGCGCTGTCGGAGAACAGCACGCCGTTGTTGGCGAGGATCCCGACCGGGTGGCCGTGGACGTGCGCGAACCCGCACACGATCGACGTCGCGTAGAGCGCCTTGAACTCGTGCCAGCGCGACCCGTCGACGATCCGCGCCACGATCTCGCGCGGGTCATAGCCCGTGCGCGCGCCGACCGGGACGACGCCCGGCAGCTCGGCGGGGTCGACGACGGGCTCCTGCGTCGCGATCCG
>DATAZX010000063.1:0-7883 GCA_036271815.1 Solirubrobacteraceae bacterium | reverse complement strand
GAGCGCTGCCGCGGCGGCTTCCAGCCCAGCCTCGCCGTAGTGCACGGTGCCCGCGCTCCAGATCGCGGGCACCGTCGTCACACCACGCGTCGCGGCCTCCTGCGTCGCCGACGCCAGCGCGTCGTGCACTGAGCGCAGCTGCACCGCCGTCAGCACCGCCTTCGGATGCATCTCGCACGCCGCCGCGGCGATCAGCACGTTGTCGGGAATGGAGAGATCGCTACCGCCGGCGTAGATCTGGCGGAAGGCTGCCTGCGCGAACGCGACGGCACGGCCGATGCCTGCGGCATACGTCGCGGCCCGCAACGCGTACTCGGAGTCGACCGGCAGCTCGGCCGGCCAGCGAACGGGCTGCAGGTCGCCGCGCGCCGCCGCACGCTCGAACTGCGAGAGCTCGATCTCACGCTCCTCGGCACAGCGCCAGGCGCCGAACCCGATGCCTCCGCGCAGCTCCGACGCCAGCACCGGGCGCCATGCGCACGGCCCCGGCAGCACCCGCAGGATCCGCTCCGCGACGAGATATGACTCGGGCGACGCGAGGTCGAAGTAGAACGCGGCCTGGTCAGCCGTGGATGAGCCAGCCATCGGCGTCGCGGGCGGCCTCCATGACCGCCTCCGACAGCGTCGGGTGGCCGTGCACGATGCGGGCGACCTCGGCGTAGCCGCCCTCGAGCGCACGGACGTTGACGAGCTCCTGGATCAGCTCGGTCGCCTTCGTGCCGACGATGTGCGCTCCGACAAGCTCGCCGTACGTGCGGTCGCCGACGATCTTGACGAGGCCGGTGCGGTCGCCGTACACCGTCCCCGCGCCGACGGCGCCGAAGCCGAGCTTGCCGACGACGACGTCGAGGCCGGCGTCGCGCGCCTGCTGCTCGGTGAGCCCGAAGCTCGCCACGTTCGGTGAGCAGAACGTCGCGCGCGGGATGTCGACATGGGCGATCGGGTGCGTCTGCAGACCGGCGGCGTCCTCGACGGCGATGACGCCCTCGTCGGAGGCCTTGTGCGCCAGCGCCGGGCCGGCGACGAGGTCGCCGATCGCGTAGACGCCGGCGAGCGACGTGCGCAGGGCGCCGTCAACGGCGATCAGGCCGTTGTCGGCCAGCGTGATGCCGGCCTCCTCGAGGCCGAGGTTCTCGACGTCGGGCGCGCGGCCGGCGGCGATCACGAGCCACTCCGCCTGCTGGGGCTCGCCGGCGACGGTGAAGGTGACGCCATCCGCGCCGGACACGACGTTCTCGACGAAGACGCCGGTGCGGACCGTGATGCCCTGCTTCTTGAAGCCGCGCTCGGCGACCTTGGAGATGTCGGCGTCCTCGGTCGGCAGCACCCGCTCGAGACCCTCGTAGAGCGTGACGTCGCTGCCCAAGCGGGCATAGGCGGAGGCGATCTCGGTGCCCGACGCGCCGGCTCCGACGACCGCAAGCGTCTTCGGCAGCGTCTCGAGCGCCCAGGCCTCCTCGGTGCCGATCACGCGGCCGCCGAACTGCGTGCCGGGCAGCGCCTTCTTCACCGATCCCGTCGCGAGGATCACGGTCTTGGCCGCGTACTCGGTGCCGTCGAAGTTGCCGCCGACCTTGACGTTGCCCTCGTCCGTGACGACGCCGTGGCCCTCGATGACGTCAATCCCGTTCTTCTTCATGAGGCCTGCGACGCCGCCGGTCAGCGTCTTGACGACCCGGTTACGCCGCACGCCGACAGCGGCGAAGTCGACGACGGGCTCGCTGACCGTGATCCCGAAGTCGCCGGCGTCGCGGATCTCGCTCAGCACGTCGGCGACGCGCAGCACCGCCTTCGCAGGGATGCAGGCGTAGTTCAGGCAGCGCCCGCCGATCCGGTCGACCTCGACGACGGCGGTCTTCATCCCGAGTTGCGCGGCACGGATCGCGGCGACGTAGCCGCCCGGGCCCGAGCCGATCACGATGCAGTCGTAGGAACTCTCCGGCATGCCCCGAGATTATCCGTGTTTCGCCGTCCGGTCCTCGCAAGCTCGGACCTCCGGCGACGTTGCACGGGGCATCTGCAGCCGCGCCATCGGACGCACGAGCTTCCAGAACAGCCAGCCGAGCAGGCCGATCGCGATGAGCGGGATGATCGCTTCCCAGATCGTCTCCACGCCGATGAGATACAGCGAGAAGAACACGATCTGGATGCCGAGGATCATCTCGAAGACGAGCACCGCCCAATATTGCCCGGCGAGCATTCCCCAGCCGGCGACGAGCAGCAGCGCCGTCGTGACAGCCGTCGTGACCGAGGGATCGCCACTCGACGAGGTGATGTCGTTGCCCGTCAGGCCGGCGACGGCGTTGGAGATCGCGAAGACGAACGCCACGCCCGCCGCGATCGTGACGATGCCCGGGCGCTCGCCCGGCGCGAGCGGCTCGAGGCTCGCGCGGATCTCCTCGTCGCGCGCCCGACCGCGTGCGTAGCCACGGCGCATCTGGTCGTCCGGTCGGGGCTCAGGCTCCGGATCAGTCATCGAGTGGCTCGGCGTCGAGGACTGCGCGCAGGGCGGCGGTCGCCGCGCCCGGGTCGTCCGCATCGGCGATCGCGCGCACGACCGCGATCCGCCGCGCGCCGGCCTCGACGATCTCGTGCACGTTCGTTGCGTCGATCCCGCCGATCGCGAAGAACGGCACCGGCGCGTGGAACACGGCGTAGCGCACGAGCTCGACCCCGACCGGATGACGACCCGGCTTCGTCGGCGTCGCATACACCGGGCCGACGCCGATGTAGTCGGCATCCGTCGCCGCATCGATCTCGTCGGGGAAGTGCGTCGACTGCCCGACGAGTGCGCCGTCGCCCGCGCGCTCGCGTGCCGCGCTGGCCTCCATGTCGTCCTGGCCGACGTGGCAGCCGTCGGCATCGCTGGACGCTACGAGCAGCGGGTGGTCGTTGAGGATCAGCAGCGCCCCCGCGTCGTCACAGAGGCGGCGAGCGATCGCGGCTCCCGCGAGCAACTCCGCGTCGCGGGCCTGCTTGTCGCGCAGCTGCACGACGTCGACTCCCGCGGCGAGCGCGGGGGCGAGCACGTCGGCGAGCTCACGGCCGCCCGGATGCAGGTCGCAGACGAGGTAGAGGCGAGCGCGCTGCAGGCGCGCGCGGCGGTGGTCGAGATCGGGCATCCAGCCATTGTCGCAACGGGGCGTCATCTAGACTCAAGCGCATACGGGAGCCCGCGTGCGCGGGCTGAGAGGGCGTCCACGCCGACCGTCAACAGCTGATCCGGATCATGCCGGCGAAGCGAGGTGTCATGCCGCAGCACCCAACCGCATCATGCGACGTCGCCGTGATCGGCGGGGGCATCGTCGGGCTTGCCGTCGCCTGGCGCGCGGCGCAGCGCGGGCACTCGGTCTGCGTGCTCGAGCGCGACACCTTCGGCAGTGGTGCCTCGCACGTCGCTGCGGGCATGCTGGCGCCGGTCACGGAGGCCGATGCGGGCGAGCTCGCGCTGCTCGAGCTCGGGCTGCGCAGCGCGCGGGCATGGCCGGAGTTCGCCGCGCAGCTCAAAGCGTCGGCGGGTGTCGATCCCGGCTTGCGGCGCAGCGGTGCGCTCGTCGTGGCACGCGACCGCGACGAAGCCGAGGCGCTCGAGCGCGAGCTGGCATTGCGCCACTCGCTCGGCCTCGACGTGCGGCGGCTGCTGCCGAGCGCCGCGCGCCGGCTCGAGCCGGCGCTCACACCGGCGCTGCGCCTCGCACTCGACGTGCCCGGCGACCACTCGGTCGATCCGCGCGCCGCGCTGTCCGCGCTCGTCGAGGGGGCCCGTGGCGCGGGCGTCGTGCTGCGCGCTGCGACGACGGTCGAGCGCCTGCTCACCGAAGGCGCGCGCGTGACGGGCGTCGCCATCGCAGGCGGTGAGACCCTGCAAGCCGCCCACGTCGTCGCGGCTGCGGGTGTCTGGAGCAACGCGATCGAGGAGCTTCCCCAGGTTCCGCTGCGGCCCGTCAAGGGCCAGATCATGCGCCTGCGCGACCCGGCCGGCCCGGGCCTGCTTGAGCGCATCGTGCGCTTCGACGGCGGCTATCTCGTGCCGCGCGGCGACGGGCGCTACGTGCTCGGCGCGACGACGGAGGAGCGCGGCTTCGACCAGACCGTGACCGCCGGGGGCCTCTATGAGCTGCTGCGCGACGCGGGCGAGATCGTTCCCGGCATCCATGAGCTCGTCGTCGACGAGACAGCGGCCGGGCTGCGCCCGGCGACCCCTGACAACGCCCCGCTGCTCGGCCCGTCAGCCGAGCTGGACGGGCTGCATTGGGCGACCGGGCATCACCGCAACGGCATCCTGCTCGCGCCCGTGACGGCGGAGCTCGTCGTCGCCGGCCTCGAGGGTCGCGGCGACGTGCCGAGTGCGTTCGATCCCGCTCGCTTCGGGGCGGTGCACGCGTGATCTACGTCAACGGCGAGCCGCTGCAGGCCGGCGAGCAGCCGACGATCCGCGACGTCCTGCTCGAGCTCCAGATCGATCCCGAGGCGGCCGGGATCGCCGTCGCCGTCGATGCGGAGGTCGCGCGGCGCGGTGTGTGGCAGACGCGCACGCTCGCCGACGGCGCACGCGTCGAGATCGTGCGGGCGGTGCAGGGCGGATGACGACGCAGCCCCGGGCAGACGGTCGGACCGCCTCCCGTCCGCTGCAGATCGCCGGGCGCACATTCGGCTCGCGACTGCTGCTCGGCACCGGCGGCTTCTCGCGGATGGAGGCGCTCGGCGACGCGATTCGCGCGAGCGAGACTGAGCTCGTCACCGTTGCGATGCGCCGCATCGAGCCGTCCGCCGACGGCTCGTTGCTCGACGTCATCGCAGCCGCCGGCGTCGACGTGCTGCCGAACACTGCCGGCTGCTTCACCGCCCGCGACGCGGTGCTGACCGCACAGCTCGCCCGCGAGGCGCTCGGCACCGACTGGGTCAAGCTCGAGGTGATCGGCGACGAGCGCACGCTGCTGCCCGACGGCCCGGAGCTGCTCGTGGCGGCGGAGCAGCTCGTCGACGAGGGGTTCGTCGTGCTGCCGTACACGAGCGACGATCCGGTCCTCGCGCGGCGCCTCGAGGACGTCGGCTGCGCCGCGGTGATGCCGCTCGGGTCCCCAATCGGCAGCGGCCGCGGGATCGCCAACCCTGCGAACCTGACGCTGATCGTCGAGGCCGCGGGCGTGCCGGTGATCCTCGACGCCGGCGTCGGGACGGCCTCCGACGCGGCGCTCGCGATGGAGCTCGGCTGCGACGCAGTCTTATGCGCGAGCGCGATCTCGCGAGCGACGGACCCCGTCGCGATGGCGCACGCGATCCGTCACGCGGTCCTCGCGGGCGTGCTCGCACGCGACGCCGGCCGCATCCCGCGACGCACGCATGCGCGGGCGAGCTCGCCGCTGGACGGCGTGGCGGAGTTCGAATGACATCGGTGCAGCAGCTGCTCGAGCGCTTCGAGGCGACCTGGGCGGCGGCCGATCTGGCCAGCGAGCTCGCCGAGACCTGCGCAAGCGATCTGCACTACGAGGATCCGCTGACGTTCAAGGGCCCGCTGCACGGGCCGGCGGCGCTCGCCGAGCACGCGGCGCGGCTGCGCAGGGCAGCTCCCGACGCCCGCCTCGAGCCCACCGGCCCGCGCGTCACCGACGGGCGCTTCGTGGCGGCGCCGGTACGGCTGATCGGCACGCACACCGGCGAGGTCGACACGTTTCCGGCGACCGGACGCGCGGTCACGGTCCAGGCCATCCTGTACTGCGAGCTCGACGAGTCCCGGACGCGGCTGTGGCGCGTCCGGGCGTTCTTCGATCTCTATGACGTCGCGACGCAGCTCGGCGTGCTGCCGAAGCCCGGCTCGTTCGGCCAGAAGGCGCTGCTGATGATGCGCGGCTTCGGCCTCAGACCTACTTCGTGACGGTGATCGTGCCGTCCTGGCCGGAGTGGATCGTGCACTCGTAGTCGATCACGCCGGCCTTCGTCGGCGTGTACGTGAACGTCTGGCCGTTGTTGACGGTGTCCGACGCGAACGTCGCACCCTTCGTGGCGGTGACGTTGTGGCCGACCTGGTCGTTGTTCGTCCACTGGATCTTCTGGCCGACCTTGACCGTGATGTCGTGCGGGGCGAACTTGATGTCCTGCATCGTGACCTTGACCGTTCCGGTGGACGACGTCGGCGCGGCGCTCGCGGCGGGGGTCGACGTCGCGGGAGCGGGGGTCGAGCTGTCGCTGCTCTTGCTGCCACAGGCTCCGAGCGCGAGCGCAGCGGACGCTACGGCGGCGATGGTGAGGCGGTGCATGGTTCTCCTGAAATGTCGGGTGGCGCGAGACTATCCGGACGCGGTGCCGCGCTGCGGCAGCGCGTCCACGAGCACCGGCACGTGGTCAGAGAGTTCGCCGCGATCGGGGATCGGCGGCTCGCCCGTGCTCGACAGGCCGTGGCCGAGGACGTGGTCGACGCCGCGGCCGCCGAGCCGCTCGAACCCGGGCGCGGTTGGGTCGCGCACGTTGAAGTCGCCGCCGAGCAGCGCCGGCCGTCCGGCCGCCCAGGCGAGCGTCGCAGCGGCCGCCCGCGCGATGTCGGCGCCCGCCCGGCTCGGCGAGTGCACCTGTGCATGGAGGTTTGCGCAGCAGGTCCCGTCGGCGAGCGTGACGGCATGGCACACGCGCCGCTCCGGCCAGCGGCGCAGAAGCAGCCGATGGTGCGCGATGACCGTTCGGGTGCCGCGCACGAGGATCGCGTTCGCGCCGCCGCCGTTTGACTTGATCAGGTCGGGCGCGCGCGTCGCGATCGCTCGCCGCAGAGCGGGCAGCGAGTTGCGGGAGGTCAGCACGGTTCGCTGCTGGGCGTCACAGGCCTGCGCCAGCGCCGGCGGCCACCAGGGCGGCACCTCCTGCAGCAGCGCGACGTCCCAGTCCCAGACTGCGAGCGCGGCGGCGAACTCGGCAAGCAGATCGCGGCCCGCCGGCGGCACGGCGCGGCCGTGGTAGAGGTTCCAGGTCAGGACGCGCATCGCGGCTCGCGCCCGTGCATGCTTCGCGAGATCCCTCTGGATGACGCGCCCACCGAGAGAGACCCTAGACTGCCCGGCTTGACGCGCCATCTGCTGACCGGAACCGAGCTCGATCGCGACGAGCTGCGTGCGCTGCTCGACCGCGCCGACGCGCTGAAGGCCGCCCCGCTGTCGTCGCGCGCGCTCGAGGGCCGCAGCATCGCGCTGATCTTCGAGAAGCACTCGACCCGCACGCGCCTGTCATTCGAGGCCGGCATCTTCGAGCT
Organism: Solirubrobacteraceae bacterium; assembly: GCA_036271815.1. GTDB lineage: Bacteria > Actinomycetota > Thermoleophilia > Solirubrobacterales > Solirubrobacteraceae > CADCVQ01. Next base: position 646 of record DATAZX010000063.1, on the reverse strand, counting down.
CGGCGGCCAGCCGATCGTGCTGCGCCGCGACGAGCTGCAGATGTCGCGCGGCGAGTCGGTCGCCGATACCGCGCGCGTGCTCTCCCGCCACGTGGCGGCCATCGGGGTGCGAACCGGGCCGGACGCACTGCTCGAGGAGCTCGCCTCGGTCGCGACGGTGCCGGTCTTCAACATGCTCACCGCCGGTCACCATCCCTGTCAGGCGCTCGCCGACCTCATGACGCTGCGCGAGGAGTTCGGGACGCTGGAAGGGCTGAAGCTCGCCTACGTCGGCGACGGCAACAACGTCGCTCGCTCGCTCGCCCTCGTCGGCGCGCTCGCCGGCGTCGAGGTCGCCGTCGCGTCACCGCCGCAATACGCGCTGACCGACGCCCCCGGGGCGATCGTCACGACGGACGTCGCCGCGGCGGTCGCCGGCGCGCACGCCGTGTACACCGACGTCTGGGTCAGCATGGGCGACGAGGAGACGGCCGACGAGCGGCGGGCCGCGCTCGCTCCGTACCGCCTCGACGACGCGCTGCTCGATCGTGCGGCGCCCGGCGCGATCGCCCTGCACTGCCTGCCCGCGCACCCTGGCGAGGAGATCACCGAGGAGTTGCTCTACGGTCCGCGGCAGCGCATCTGGGAGCAGGCGGAGAACCGCCGT
>DATAZX010000062.1:0-23008 GCA_036271815.1 Solirubrobacteraceae bacterium | reverse complement strand
ATGGCTGCTGCAGCGCAAGGGCTACCTCGACAGCGAGGTCACCACGAACGGCTTGATCGCCGGCTGCGTCGCGCTCGGACTGCTCACGCTCGGCGGCACGATGGGCGGCGCGCTGAACTACGTCTACGGCGTGCGCGTCGTCAAGCGCGACGTCCCGATCATGGACGCGCTGATCCCCGGCCGTCTCGAGGGTTCGCCGAGCCCGAAGGTCGCCACCCCGGCCGCGGCGCCGGCCGCCGCGCCGTCGGGCGAGGCTCCCTACGTCGCCGACGCGCCGGCCGCGCCGAAGCCCGCGCCGGTCGCCGCAGCGCCCGCTCCGGCGCCGCAGCCGGTGAGCTACCGCGACGCCGGCGGCCCGTCCGCGGCGGACGCGTTCGCGACGTCGCTTGCGGACTACGAGGCCTACATCACGTCGGGGCAGGGCCGCGGCTGACCTCGCCGACGGGTCGCGCAGCACGAGCGAGATCCTCGGCGCGCCGGCGATCCACTTCCCGCGGCTGCGGGCCGGCGAGCTCGACGACGTGATCGCCGAGCTCGAGTCGGGCGGGTTGCTCGCGGACGCGGCACCGCTTCCGCGCTCCGTCGCCGGCCGCGGGAACTGGCGCCGGCCGCAGTCTGCGGAGAGGAAGCTGGGAGCTTGCTGAGAGCATCCGCACGGTCGCGAGACGACGCGCGGCCGCCCTCACGTGCGGGCGGCCGCGGCCGGGGACAAGCTGTCGTGCTGCGCTACCCGTCAGGGGTGACGCGTACCCGCCGGCGGCGGACCGCCGGGTCCGGGACCGTGGCCGTGGCCGGGCCCGCCCTCCGGCTTGAAGCTCGCGTCGGCGGCGTGCACGTCGACGCCGTCGGAGGACTGCGACACGCCGATGTGGTCGCCGACGGCGAGGTCGCCGATGGCGGCCGTCTTGCCGTTGCGCTCGATCGTCGCGGCGGCGGGGATCGTGATCGTCACCTCCTTGTAGGTCACGCTGCCGATCGCCTCGGCGATCGTGACGTCGCTGGCGGAGATCGTCTTGATCGTGCCGTTGTCCTCGGTCTGCGTGACGAAGGCGTCGCCGGCCTTGTTCAGCACGACGTCCTCCGCGTGCACCGCGCGGCCGCCGGGACCGCCGGGACCGCCTGGGCCGCCGCCCGGCGGGTGCCCGGCATGGCTCTTCGCGGTGGCGGTCGACGCGGCGCCGCTCGTCTTGCTCGTGCTCGGCGCGGCCGCGGAGCCCGCGATGCCGCCCGCGGCACCGACGGCCGCACACGCCACGAGGGCGATGGCGGCGCGCGTCCGATGGGAGAACTTCATATGGGTGCTCCTCCGTTCGCTTGCATGACCGGACCACGTCCTTCGATCCGGGACCTGCGAAGGAGGCTGCTCGCGGCACGTAGGAGGAGCACGTGAGGAAGCTGAGTCTTCGCTGAGAGTTGCGCTCGGCGGCGGGGAGGTGTCGAATCCGGCGGATCGCGTTCGTCGTCCTTGCATGGGGCCGGAACACGCCGGCTCGCAACCCACCACCACGAGGTGCCAGATGCCCCAGTACATGCTCTTGATCTACTCCCCCGGTCGCACGCCCGAGCAGGCCGAGGCCGAGGGCCCGCAGTGGTTCGCCTACACGCAGGAGCTCATCGCCTCCGGCGCGATGAAGGCCGGCGACGCGCTCGAGGGCACCGAGACGGCCACGACCGTGCGCGTGCGCGACGGCGAGACCGTCATCACGGACGGCCCGTTCGCGGAGACCAAGGAGGCGCTCGCCGGCTACTACCTCGTCGACGTCGCCGACCTCGACGCGGCGCTCGCGTGGGCGGCGAAGATCCCCAACGTCGGCTACGGCTCGATCGAGGTGCGCCCGGTCATGGTCCTCCCGAACATGCCCGACGCGTGAGGTCGCCGAGCACCGCGGCCGCGGAGGCGGCCTTCCGCGACGAGCGTGCCGCGGTGCTCGCGACCCTGATCCGCCAGCTCGGCGACTTCCAGCTCGCCGAGGACGCCCTGCAGGACGCGTTCGCCGCGGCGATCGTCGCGTGGGAGCGCGACGGCGTGCCGCGGCGTCCGGGCGCGTGGATCACGACCACCGCGCGGCGCCGCGCGATCGACCGGCTGCGGCGCGATCGCGTGCTCGCCGACCGGATCGAGCGCCTCGGCGTGCTCGCGCAGCTGCACTCTTCCGGCGACGCCGGCGACCCGGGCGCCGAGGACGCGCTGCCCTCGGCGCTCGGCGACGACCGCCTGCGGCTGATCTTCACCTGCTGTCATCCCGCGCTCGCGATGCCGGCGCGGATCGCGCTGACGCTGCGCTCGCTCGGCGGCCTGACGACGGGTGAGATCGCGCGCGCGTTCCTCGTCGAGGAGACCGCGATGGCGCAGCGGATCGTGCGCGCGAAGCGCAAGATCGCCACGGCGAGGATCCCCTACCGGATCCCGCTCGACGAGGAGCTGCCCGACCGCCTGGCCGGGGTGCTGAGCGTCGTCTACCTGATCTTCAGCGAGGGCTGGAGCGCGTCGGCCGGCGACCGCCTCGTGCGCGGCGAGCTGTGCGCGGAGGCGATCCGCCTCGGGCGCCTGCTCGCGCGGCTGATGCCCGACGACCCCGAGGTCGCGGGGCTGCTCGCGCTCATGCTGCTGCACGACTCGCGCCGCGACGCGCGCGTCAACGAGCACGGCGACCTCGTCGCGCTCGACGACCAGGACCGCGCGCGCTGGGACCGCGGCCGGATCCGCGAGGGCACCGTGCTGCTCGAGGCGGCGCTGCGCCGCCGCCGGCCGGGCCGCTACCAGGTGCAGGCGGCGATCGCGGCGCTGCACGCCGGCGCGCCGTCGCCCGCCGAGACCGACCACGCCCAGATCGCCGACCTCTACGGCGCGCTCGCGCGGCTGTCGCCGTCGCCGGTGATCGACGTCAACCGCGCCGCCGCGCTCGGCCGCGCGGGCCGCGCGGACGAGGGCCTCGTCCTGCTCACGCCGCTGCTGGGCGACGAGGCACTCGAGCGCTACGTCCCGCTGCATGCCGCCCACGCCGACCTGCTCGAGCGCACGGGCGACCGCGCCGCCGCGGCGCGCGCCTACGCGACGGCCGCCGGCTGCGCGGACAACGCGGTCGCGCGAGCGGAGCTGCGGCGCCGCGCGGAACGGCTGGGCGCGGCGGGCTGACGCGACGATGTAGCGTGGTCGGGATGCTCTTCCGACTCGTCTGCAGCCCGGGCAACCTCGACGGCACCCCCGATGGCTGGGTCGGCACGATGCTCGAGGAAGGCGAGCTCGCGCTGCTCGTCGACGACGGCGGTCTGGACGCGATCTCGCGGGTCGCGCACGGCCTCGACCTCGTCACCGTGCCGCTGCTGCGCACCGAGGACGGCGCCGAGCCGCAGGAGCGGACGGTCCTGCGCTACGCCGGCTCCAAGCCCCTGATCTGGGTCGCGCCGTCCTTCGGCGACGCGACCACGTCGTGGGCGCGCGACCGCGGCCCGATGACGCTGCTCGTCCAGACCGGCGCGCCGCTCACCGAGGACGAGTGCAAGCGCGTCGAGCGCTTCGTCACGATCCTCGGGCGCCAGGCGGAGTAGGCCGCGGCGCTGCGGCGCACGTGGCGGCCGCTACAGGTTGCGCAGCGCGGTGAAGAAGCTCGGCGACGGCGGGATCAGGACGAGATCGTCGTCGCCGTCGCGCGGGTGCACCGCGACGTCGACCTTCGCGCCGACGACGAAGCCGTTGCGACGATGCCCGCCGACCTCGGTGCGGCGGGTCATCGCGGCGGTCGACACCCACAGGTCGGTGGCCGCAGTGTCGTGCATGATCCCCACGAGCGGGTTCGTGCAGCGCGGGCACTCGTACAGCGTCAGGCCGTCGAACTCCTCGTCGAGGTCCATCTCGTCCAGGCGCTGGTCGAGGCCGCAGGAGCAGGTCAGCAGGAAGTCGCCGTCGGAGATCTCGGGCACGATCTCCTCGGCGACGAAGGCGTCGGCGAAGCGCATGCGGCTAGCCTAACCGCCATGGCCACGAGCCCCGCGAGCGACCTCGATCCGATCGCCCTGATCGACCAGGCTCCCGAGGACGAGTTCGCGCTGCTGGAGCTGCGGATCGACTGGCCGCACGACCTCGACGTCCAGCCGAAGAAGCTGCGGCTGTGGCTGCGCTGCTTCGCGATGACCGGCGACCCGCTCGCCTGGATCGCCGACCGCGACGAGGCATGGGCCGCGACGACGCTCACCCAGGACGTGCTCGAGATCGACGTCTACGTCCTGCTGCCGGCGCTGCGCCGCGAGCTCGAGGCCAGCGGCGGCGACCTCGGCAGGGCCGTGGGCCACTGGGTCGGCCCGGCGATGCTCGCGAGCCTGAGGTACGAGCTCGTGCTCGCGACCGGCGAGTACTACGACCGCGCCGTGGCCGGCACGATGCCGCGCCTGCTCGCCGACGCCGGCGGCGACGGGGGCGACTTCGGGACGCCGCAGGTCTACGCGCTCGGACCGTGGGCGCCGCTCGGCCTCGGCGCGCTGCAGGACCTCGTCCAGGAGACGTTCGGCGCGGTCGACCTCGATCGCAGCAAGGTCACCCTCAAGCCGGTGCAGCCGCCGTTTGAGGACTGCGCCGCCTGCGAGGGCAAGGGCTTCGACTTCCCGGCGGGCCTGGAGGAGGCGAGCGCGGGGTTCTGCGGCGCGCACCGCTCCGAGGCCAACGCCGTCAACACCGCGCGGCTCGCGCACGCGTGGGAGTCCAACCCCGCCGGCTGGCGGGCGCTCGACAAGGCGGCGATGCGGATCAACAAGCTGCCCGATCCGACGTTCGCGCCGCAGCCGCCGCGGATCGTCGGCGACGCGCCGTCGCGCAACGACCCCTGTCCCTGCGGGAGCGGCAGGAAGTACAAGCGCTGTCACGGCGCGTAGGCGCCGGCGAGCGGGGGCGCCCGAAGGACGGTCCGCCTGGCGCAAGCCGGGCGAACCGTCCGTGCGGCGAGGGCGCTAGCGGTGCGCGCGCGCCTTGGCCTTGCTCTTCTTGCTCTTCTTGCTCTTCTTCGCCTTCTTGGCCTTCTTGGTCGTCGTCGCCTTGGCGGCGGCCGGCGTCGGCTTGTCGAGCGTGTCTCCGTCGGTGTAGCTCGGCGCCGGCCCGTTGCAGTTCTTCGGCAGGATGGCGCTGACGACGGTCGTCAGGGTGTTGCCGAGCTCGAGTCCCTGACCGGGGCCCCCGCCCTCGCTGGCGTTGCACTCGGGACCGGCGGAGCCGGCCACGACCTGGCCGACGAGCCCGCCGACGCCGTTGTAGGCGGAGGCGCCCGGAGCCATCGCCAGCGGCGTGGCGAGGGCGATGACGCCGGCTGCGATGCCGAGTCCACGACGCGTGCGCGTGGAGCGGGTGGTGGTGTTGCTCATATGAAGGGTCCCCTTGTGCGTGTGGTCCGCGGTGGCCGCGGTGTGGTTGGCCGCCGGCGCCCCCGCGCCCGCGTTCTGGCTGGTCCGACCGACCTCGTCGGACCACCGTTCGCAGAGCGAACGTACATGTTCAGATGCCAAGCTTCCCGGAACGCGGCGTCCGGCGCAACACCGATCGTGCCCGATCGCACACGATCGCCCGCTATCCGCGCCAGACGGAGGATGCCCGAGGCTCCATCCGCCGCGGGAGCTACGGTTTCAGACCTCGGGCAGCGAACGCCGCCGCAGATCCGAGGTCTTTCGTGCGCGGGTCCGAGAGGCAGTGAAGCGGCTGGCGCACCGGAGGCGTCGATGAAGCACATCCAGCTCCCGCTCCTCGGCATCGTGGAGGGCGGCCTGTGTCCGCCCGCCGAGGACTTTCAACGCACCCGCGACGCCGCCCTGCGCGAGATCGCCGCCGCGTACGAGCGCGCGCTCACGATGCTCGATCCCCGCGACCTCGACGAGCGGGCTTGGTACCGGGAGCGTCTGCGGGACGCTCGCTGCGCTGCTGGGCTCGACCCCGTAGCGCCTCTGCCTCGCGCGCTCGAGTGACGGGTCCGGTGGGCTTGGTGCGGGCCTCGCGCCGCGCGAGGGCGATCGGGTACTCGTAGAACATGGTGGGCTCGACGTCCAGCGTGCGCGCCAGGCTCTCGAGCGTCGTCGCGTCGGGCACGCGGCCCGGCTTGGTCTCCAGCGCCTCGATCGTCGATTCCGAGACCCCGAGGTCGCCGACCGCCACCGTCTGGCGCGACAGCTGCGAGCGGCTGAGGTGCCGCTCCTCGCGCAGCTCCCGCAACGCCTCCCGGATGAGCTTCGGCACCGGCGGCATACAACTCGTCGGGCGCTCCCTTGACAACGCGTTGGGAATGAGCATACGCTTGATGGGCCGATCAAGCGTATGGTGCTTCCAGTGCTCCGCAAGGGGCATCGGGGTCGTTCGAGCCGCGGGGACACGGGCGAGGGCGGCCGAGCACACGAAGTGAGATCGGTGCCCGCAGCGGACCCCTACTTCCGCGACGGGCGTCCCCACGCCGGCCGGCCACTACGCACTAAGACCCCGCGCGGTCGGCCGGCGCGTGGGCGAACCGTCCCGGGCTCGCACCGCCGGCTCCGCTGCGTCTCAGCCCAGGCCCTTGCGGGCGAGCTCCGCGCGGGCGGCGTCGGACTTCTGGAGGCCCTCGGGCACGAGCGCGCTCAGCACCGCCGGCGTCTTGGAGAACTGCACGTCGCGGTAGTCGACGACCTCGACGAGGTTGCCCCACGGGTCGGCGAAGCGCAGCCCGCGGCCGGCCGCGACGTCGACGCCCGCGCCGGCGAGCGCGGCGCGCAGGGCCTCCTTGTCGTCGACGACGAGACCGAAGTGCCGGCCCTCGTCGGGGCGTTGACGGCGGCCCGAGCTGAGCGCGAGGAACTGGTCGCCGAGGTCGATCCACGCCATCGTCGGATGCTTGCCGCGCAGCTCGAAGTCGAGGAAGCGCCCGTACCACGCGATGGCCTCGTCGACGTCGCCGACCTCGAGGGCGACGTGGTTGATGCCGATCGCTCGCGCCATCGCGCAAGCGTACGCCCGTAGAGTCCAGCGCATGGCAGTAGACGCACGGACCCAGCGGATCGACGACTCGATCCTCGACGCGATCGGCCGCACGCCGCTCGTCCGGCTGTCGCGGCTGGCCGCGGGCCTCACGCCGCAGGTCGTCGCGAAGGTCGAGTACCTCAACCCGGGCGGCTCGATCAAGGATCGCGTCGCGGTCGCCATGATCGACGCGGCCGAGCGCGACGGCTCGCTCAAGCCGGGCGGCACGATCGTCGAGCCGACGTCGGGCAACACCGGCACCGGGCTCGCGATCGCGGCACGGCTGAAGGGCTATCGCGTGATCGCGGTCATGCCCGACAAGCAGTCCAAGGAGAAGATGGACCTGCTGCGCGCCTACGGCGCCGAGGTGGTCGTGACGCCCACCGAGGTGTCGCCGGACTCGCCGGAGTCCTACTACAGGGTCGCCGACCGGCTGGCCGAGGAGATCCCGGGCGGCTTTCAGCCCAACCAGTACGCCAACGACGCGAACCCCGCCGCGCACTACGCGACGACCGGCCCGGAGATCTGGGAGCAGACCGGCGGCGCGATCACGCACCTCGTCGCCGGCGTCGGCACGGGCGGCACGATCACGGGGACCGGGCGCTACCTGAAGGAGCGCAACCCGAAGATCGAGGTCGTCGGGGCGGACCCGGCGGGCTCGATCTACACCGCGGGCGACGAGCCGCCGAAGTCCTACCTGCTCGAGGGCGTCGGCGAGGACTTCTGGCCCGCCACGTTCGACCCGTCGATCGTCGACCGCTACGTGACCGTGTCCGACCGCGACTCGTTCCTCATGACGCGGCGCCTGGCGATGAAGGAGGGCCTGCTGACGGGCGGCTCGTGCGGGCTGGCCTGCGTCGCGGCGCTCGAGGTCGCGCGCGGGCTCGACGACCCCGACGCACTCGTCGTGGTGATCCTGCCGGACGGCGGGCGCTCGTACCTGTCGAAGGTCTACAGCGACGACTGGATGACGCAGCACGGCTTCATCGAGCGCTCGGAGAACGTGACGGTCGCCGACGTGCTGGCCCGCAAGCAGGCGGGCAGCGACATCCCCGACCTGCTGACGATCGGCGCGCACGACGTCGTCCGCGACGCCGTCGCGCTGCTGCACCGCCATCGCGTCTCGCAGCTGCCGGTCGTCTCCGCGCACGACGATTCGGCCGTCGTCGGCTCGATCTCCGAGCGCGGGCTGCTGCGCCACGTGATCGAGGACCCGGCGCTGCTCGGCGCGACGGTCGTCGACATGATGAGCGCGCCGTTTCCCGCGGTCGCCGCGTCGGACCTGATCGAGGAGGCCGTCGCGCTGCTCGCCGGCGACCGCGAGGCGCTGCTCGTCACGCTCGACGGGCGCCCGAGCGGGATCCTCACCCGCGCCGACCTGCTCGAGGCGCTCGCGCGATGACGCCGGCGAGCACCTCTCTCCCCGCCAACCGCCCGCCCGAGGTCCTCCCATGAGCAAGGTCCCCCGCGACGCCGCGTTCGCCACCCGCGTCGTCCATGCCGGCCTCGATCCCGACCCGCACTACGGCTCGGTGATCCCCGCGATCCACCAGACCTCGACGTTCGCCCAGAGCGCGCCGGGCGCCTTCGTCGAGGACTACGACTACGCGCGCTCCGCGAACCCGACGCGCGCCGCGCTGGAGACGGCGCTCGGCGAGCTCGAGGGCGGCTCGGCGAGCGCGTTCTCCAGCGGGATGGCCGCGACGCACGCGCTGATCACGACGGTCGCGCGGGCGGGCGACCACATCGTGATCCCGGCCGACCTCTACGGCGGGACCTACCGGCTCGTCGACAAGGTGCTGACGGGCTGGGGCCTGCGCTACACGATGGTCGACCAGACCGACCTCGACGCGCTCGCCGCCGCGGTGCGCGACGACACGCGCCTGATCTGGGTCGAGACGCCGACGAACCCGCTGCTGAACGTCGTCGACGTCGCGGGCGTCGTCGCGCGCCGGGGCGGCGCGCTCGTCGCGGTCGACAACACGTTCGCGACGCCCGTCAACCAGCTTCCGCTGCAGCTCGGTGCCGACGCCGTCGTGCACTCGACGACGAAGTACCTCGGCGGCCACAGCGACACCGTCGGCGGCGCGGTGATCGTGCGCGACGGCGAGCTGCACGAGCGCGTGCGCTTCGTGCAGAACGCGGTCGGCGCCGTCCCCGGCCCGATGGACTGCTTCCTCGTGCACCGCGGCCTGCGCACCCTGCACGTGCGGATGCGCGCACACTCGGAGAACGGCGCCGCGGTCAGCGCGGCCCTGCGCGACGCGGACGGCGCCTACGACGTGCGCTGGCCGGGCTTCGGAGGGATGGTCTCCTTCCGCCACCCCGACGCTGTCGCGATCGCGAGCTCGACGCAGGTCTTCACGCTGGCCGAGTCGCTCGGCGGCGTCGAGTCGCTGATCGAGGTCCCGCAGGCGATGACGCACCAGTCCGTCGAGGACTCCGACGCGGCCGTGCCCGCCGACCTCGTGCGGCTGTCCTGCGGGATCGAGGCGGCCGCGGATCTCGTCGCCGACCTGCGCCAGGCGCTCGCCGCCGCCCGCTCGGCCGCGGCCGCCGGTCGGGCCTGAAGGCGCGGAGGACTCTCGCTGAGCGGGTCGCTTGGAGGCAGGTGCCGGTCGCCGCTCGTCTCGCCGCGCAAATCAACTGCCAAGCACTGCCAAGACGACCTTTCAGCGCTTGTCAGCAAGATCGTGCACGAGGCGTCCGCTGCGCCGGATCCCTACGGACGCTCAGCTACGCGATCGACAGCGACCATGACGCTCGAGGATCCTTCGGCGACTTGCCCGACCACTCGACCATCCCCGCAGCCTGCAACACCTTCAGGCGAGCACTCGCCGTGGGCCTCGACACACCGATCGCTTCCGCGACCTCTCCGGTGCTGAGCTGCCCGGCATCCCTGAGTAGGCCGACGATGCCGCGCCAATCCCGCGGAAGCCCGGGCTTCCAACTGCCGGTCGACAGGCTCGGCGAGCAACCTGAGGCGGACACTCGCCTGCGTCTGCTCGTAGAGCAGATCGGCGAGCCCGGCCAGCCGCATCTCCTCGAACATTCGGCGGATGCCCTCGCCGAGCTCCTGCCCGAAGTGCTGCGCGGTCCGTGCCCTCCACCCCACCGTTCGACAGGCCCACGACGATCGTCCCACCGTCGGCGTTGACAAACCCGACAAGCGCGTCCGCGAGGTCGCGCGGCTTGATCCGGACGGACTTCCAGTCGAACCACTGGTCTTCGACGATGCCAAGGAGACTGCGCCCGACGGCTTCGGTGGCTCCACGCAACGCCGAGGCAACTTCTCTCGTCGATGGCATCCGTGCATGAACCGCGCGTCTGACGTACGGTGCACCGGATGCGACGTGCCCTGCTCGCCCTCGCCGTGATCGTCGTCGTCGTGCTCGTCGCCGGGCAGCTCGTGCTGCCGTCGCTCGCCGCCAGGCACCTGCGCTCCCAGCTGCAGGACCACGGCACGCAGGTCGACGTCGAGGTCTCCGCGTTCCCGGCGGTCAAGCTGCTGTGGGGGCACGCCGACAAGGTGACGATCACACTCGCCGACTACGACCTCGGGGCCGATGACTCCGGCGCGGACGGCGACTCGCTCGGCGACCTGCTCGCGCAGACGAAGGCGACCCGCAAGCTCGACGTCCGCGTCGGGGTGCTCGACGACCGCCTGCTGCACATCCGCGACGTGCGGCTGCACAAGGACGGCGACGCGCTCGTGGCGCAGGCCGCGCTGCGCCAGGCCGACGTCGACGCCGCGCTGCCCGCGCACCTGCACGTCAGCGAGAGCTCGGACGGCGACGGGCTGTCGGTGCGGGGCACGACGAGCGTCTTCGGCGAGAGCATCGACGCGACCGCGAGCGTCGACGTCGACGACGACGGGGGCATCGAGCTGAGCCCCGAGGATCTCGGCGATCTCGGCGGCCTCGCCTCGTTCACGGTCTTCTCCGACAAGCGCGTCGCCGTTCAGTCGATCGGCTCGCACCGGACCGCCGACGGGTTCGCGGTCACGGCGCGCGGTCGCCTGCGCTGACCGCGGCGCTCAGGAGTCGCGGCGCAGCAGGAGGAAGATCCCGGCGAAGAAGACGCCGACGAAGACGATCAGCGCGAGGTCGACGCGCGCCGGCGCGATCGCGAAGTAGCTGTCGCCGAACTTCGAGACCTTCGCGAACGCCGGGCTCGCCGCGATGCGGTCGTTGAGGTGGATCGACGACCCCAGCCCCGCATAGGACCACTTCGCCACGACCGCGTTGGAGAGCGCCGCGAGCGGGCCGCTCATCGTCGCGACCGGCACGATCGACCCGCCGAAGAACAGCTGCGGGACGAGCACGAGCGGGATGAAGCTCGTCGCCTGGTCCTGCGTGCGCACGGCCGCCGACATCAGCAGGCCCATCCCCACCGACGCGAAGCCCGTCAGGACGATCAGCACGATCATCGCCACGTACGCGCCGGTCGGCTCGTGCAGCGGCTGGAAGAAGAACACGATCGCCGCGAGCACGAGCGTCTGGATCGCCGCCAGCGTGAACAGCACCGTCGCCTTGGACAGCAGGTAGGCGCCCGTGCGCACCCCGACGGCCGCCTCGCGGACGAACACCGACTTCTCCTTGATGATCTCGCGCGCGCCGTCGATCGACCCGAACCAGACGACGATCGTCGTGATCAGGAACAGCACGGTGACCGAGTCGTCGGCGTCGCTGTGCGCGAAGACCTTCTTCTTGTAGAGGCCGACGATCGCCAGCGCGAGCAGCGGCACCTGCGCCATCAGGATGATGAGGTTGCGGCGATCGCGGCTGAAGAGGCGCACGTAGCGATGCGTCAGGACGTACGCCTGACGCATCAGCGCGCCCTGGCGCCGGCGCGCCGACGGCGACGACGACGCCGCGGCCGGTCGCGGCGCCTGCTCGGGGACGACGGCCTGCATGCCCAGCTGGGCGCGCTTGCGCTGCCATTCCTCGGCCGGGCGGCGGTCGAGCTGCGCGTAGATCTCGTCGAAGCTGTCGGCCTCGAAGAACGTCATCGCCTCGGCCGGCGGACCGTCGAAGCACAGCCGTCCGCCGCGGCCCATGACGAGGATCCGCGTGCACAGCCCGAGGCTCTTCGTGGCGTGCGTGACGACGACGACCGCGCGCGAGTGGTCGGCGAGCCCGCGCAGCAGCTCCATCATCCGCGTCTCGAGGCCCGGGTCCAGGCCCGTCGTCGGCTCGTCGAGGAACAGCAGGCTCGGGCGGCTCAGCAGCTCGGCGGCGAGGCCGACGCGCTTGCGCTGGCCGCCGGACAGCCGGTCGATGCGCGTGTCGCTGTGCTCGACGAGCTCGAGCTCCTCGAGCGCGCGGTCGACGGTCGCGTCGTACTCCTCGTCGCTCGAGTCGTGCGGCAGGCGCAGGCGCGCCGCGTAGTCCAGCGCCTCGGACACCGTCAGCCGGCCATGCACGACCTCGTCCTGCGGCAGGTAGCCGATGTCGGTCAGGCGGCTCGCGAGCGGCTCGCCGTTGACCGTGATCGTCCCGTCCGACGGGGCGTTGACGCCGGCGAGCGCCTTCATCAGCGTCGACTTGCCCGATCCGCTCTCGCCGATGATCGCGATCAGCTCCCCGGGCGCGATGCTCAGCGCCGTCGGCTGCAGGATCACCTTCTCCTTGACGCGCACGCCGACGCCCTCGGCATCCAGGCGGATCGCGCCCTGCTCGGCGCGGGTGACGAACGCGGAGCCGTCGAAGATCAGGCTGTAGGCGCCGATGCCGATCTCCGACCCGGTGTCCAGCGGCGCGCGCCGCGTCAGCTCGCCGTCCAGGCGCGTGCCGTTGCGCGAGCCGAGATCGCGGATCTCGATGCGGCCGTCGGTGCGGAGCACCTCGGCGTGGAAGCGCGAGACGTTCGGGTCGTCGAGCACGACGTCGTTGGACTCGTCGCGGCCGAGCGTCAGGCGCTCGCCCGGGAACTGCACGACCGCCGTCGTCAGCGCGGCGGGCCGCGGCGAGGCGTCGAAGCGCGTCTCCTGACCCGTGAGGAAGCGCACGGCCTCGCCGCCGACGAGCACCGTGTCGCCGTTCGTGAGCCAGCGCGACTCGCCACGGAAGCGCTCCCCGTTGAGCTGGGTGCCGTTACGCGAGCTCAGGTCGACGATCCAGTGCCCGCCGGAGACCGGCTTGATCACGGCGTGGTGCCGCGAGACGGCGTTGCTCGCGATCACGACCTCGTTGTCGGGCAGCCGCCCGATCGTCAGGCCGGCGCCCGTGATGTCGAGCCGGCGACCGTGGTACAGCGCGATCGCCGGCGCGCCGCGCGGCGACTCGGGCGTCCGGGCCGCAGGCGGGACGCGCTCGCTCGGCCGGTCAGGCTCCGTCCCCCCGCGACGCACGTCGCCGATCATATGCGCCGCGGCGGTCGATCGCCGGACCTATCACGTCGAGCGTCGGCGCGCGCCGGTGCGAGCATCAGTACCCGCCCGCGCCCTTCGCCGCCTTGCCGATCTGCTTGCCGCTGGCCGACACGACGAACCACGTGCCGAAGAAGCCCTGGCCGGTCGTCGCGCCGGGCTTCGCATCGGCGACCGTCGTGTAGAGCGGGTGGTGGTCGTAGACGAGCTGGCGGCGGACCGAGTGGCGCCGTGCGGCCGTCGTCAGCTTGGCCGCGTCGATGCCCGGCCCGGCCTTCGGCGTGCCGGTGACGAGCGCCGCGGGCCAGACGCGGGCGCAGCCGGCGTAGCACGTGCTCCTGCCCGTGGTGTCCTCGAGGAACAGGTACAGCGTGCGTCCCTTGCCGTCGACCAGGATGTCGCCGAGCTTGCTGTGGCGCAGCGCCAGCGCCACGCCGGCGCCCGCGCCGCCGTGCGCGTCCGGGGACCGCGCGACGACCGACAGGACCGCGAAGCCGACGATCGCGACGACGATGGCCGCCGGCACCGCCAGGCGCGGGGCGAACCGCGTGCGCTGCGCGCCACGGGTCACGCCTGACGCGACCCCGGCAGGATGCCCGCGAGCAGCGGGCAGATCAGCGCGTCGGGCGTGCCCGGTCCCGCGGGACCGGGGTCCACGGAGGCCGGGTCCGCCGCGGCCGCTGCGGGCGCGAGCGTCAGCGACGCGGTGTACGTCGTGCCGGCGACCGCGGCGGTCTTCGTGCCGCTCGGCGCCGACGCCGTGTCGGCGACCAGCGGTCCGCACAGCGCGGGAGCCGTCGACTCGCCGGTCAGGCTGCGATCGAGGTCGCTGCGCTCGAGCACCCCGTCGTAGACGCCGTTGTGGTTGTAGTCGATGCCGTGCACGACGAGCACGGCGTTGTCCTTGCGGATGTAGGCGGCGACGACCGGCGTGATCCTGATCGTGCGGCGGTAGTCGATGTCGCTCGTCTTCGGATAGCGGCTGAACGCGGTGATGCTCTTCGGGCTCGTGTCGCCGCTCGTGGTGAGCGCCGCGACCGGCGGGCCGTAGAACGGCACGCCCGCGAGGGTCGCGATCGACAGGTGGCCGTTGTGCTCCGTCGCGGCCGCCGCGGTCGGGCAGATGCCCTTGCGACCGGCGTGGATGTGCACGGCGTGCGGCGCCCCGTCGAGCAGCCCCGAGGTGTCGATCGAGATCGTCAGCAGGTCGCCGTCGAGGTGCATGACCGCTGAGCCCTTGCCGGTGACGCGGTTGGTGGGGACCGGGCCGAGGCTCGCGTCCACGCGCTGGCCGGCCACCTCGTCCTTCGATCCGCCCGAGCCCATCAGCACCACGGCGACGACGACCGCGACGAGCAGCAGGGCCAGCGCCGCGAGCGGCTTCGCGCGGCGCTTCAGCGCCCCGCCGTCGCGCGACGCGCCGCCGCGGGGTCGCGCAGCGCGCTTGGGCGTCGCGGCGCCGGGCGTCTCGGGCGCGGGCACCGGCGCGGCTGCCATCGCGCCGCGTGGCGGCGGTGGGGGCGGCGGGGGCGGGGCGACCGGCGGTGGGGGCGCCGGGATCGGCGTCGCGGGCGGCGGCGGATGCACGACCGTCTCCTCGTCGCCGACGAAGGTCTCGTCGCGCGTGGCGAACGGCGACGCCGCGGGTGCCACGACGGGCGCGGCGGAGGCGCGCTCGCGACCCTCCTGGCGGCCGACAGCCTCGCGCACGGCCATGCCGAGGTCGCCCGCGGTCGCGTAGCGGCGATCGGGCTCCTTCGCCGTCGCGCGGCCGACGATGTCGTCGAACGCCTTCGGCAGCTCGGGCCGCACCGTGCGCGGCAGCGGCGGCGGGTCGGAGACGTGGGCCCACAGCTTGGCCATGTCCGAGTCCTTCACGTACGCGACCCGGCCGGTGAGCATCTCGAACAGCACGCAGCCCAGCGAGTAGACGTCGGCGCGGCGGTCGACCTTGTGGCCCTGGATCTGCTCGGGCGCGACGTAGTCCGGCGTGCCGACCCAGTTGCCCTCGCGCGTGAGGTCGCCGGCGGACCCCAGGCGCTTGGTCAGGCCGAAGTCCGTCAGGAAGACCTTCGGCTCGGAGTCGGTGCCCGAGATCAGGATGTTGGCCGGCTTGACGTCGCGGTGGATCAGGCCGCGATCGTGCGCGGCATCCAGCGCCGCGGCGACCTGCGAGACGATGCTCGCGATGCGCGGCAGCTGCATCGGCCCCTGGTCGATGACGGCACGCAGGTTCGTCCCCGGGACGAAGCGCATCGCGAGGTACAGCACGCCCTCGGACTCGCCGCCGCGGTGGATCGGGACGATGTTCGGATGCTCGATCGATGCCGCCAGCCGGCACTCGGCCTTGAAGCGCGCGACCGCGGTCTCGTTCTGCGCGTGCTCGGGCGCGATGATCTTCAGCGCGATCTGGCGGTCGAGGTCCTCGTCGACGGCCTTGTAGACGACGCCCATGCCGCCCCGGTCCAGGACGCGCTCGATCCGGTAGCCGGCGAACACCGACCCGGGTTCGAGGTGCGACGCGCGGGGTTTCGGTGTATCGGCCAAGACGGGTCTCCTGCGGTGACTGGCGAGGGTTGGGACGGCGCGTTCGCCGGGCGAGCCGGTGGCGACGATCGCCCCCGCCGCACCCGAGTGCTGATGCTAGATCGGGGGGCGCCCCCGGCGCAAGGCGCGCAAGTGTGACGTTGGGCACCCGGGCCTCATGCCGGCCGGCGATCCGGCCGACGCGCGCGCCAATGCGATGAGGTGACGGCCCCGTCGAGGGTGCCGGCGACGAGCGCGCCGCCGTCGCGCCGTGTCAGCTGATGTGGATGTGGACCCCGAGCAGGATCGCCGGCCACAGCAGGATCGCGACGACCGCCGAGGCGACCCTCGCGACGGAGCCGACATGGGCGAGGTAGTGATGCGACGCGGCGACGAACGCCCCGATGACGACGTACACGATCGTGCCCAGTCCGCCTTGCATGCGCGCAAGCTACCCGGAAGATGCCGCCGCCGGGCGCCGGCCGGCCAGCGGCTTCGGCGCGCGGCCTGGACAGATGGCGCACCGGCGCTGGTGTGACATCCGTCATCTGCCGATATCGGCGGTGTGAGGGAGACGCCGTCAGCCGTCGTGCACCTGCGCCGCAGCACCGCGGCGGCGTGCTGGCTCACGGTCCTCACCGGGATCGTCGTGCTCGTCGGTGGCTGGGTCTTCGGCGACGTCGCCCTGCGCAACATCATCCCCGGCACGGTCGGCATGAAGGCGCTGACGGCGATCGGCCTGCTGTGCGCGAGCCTGTCGCTGCTCGCCGCGACCCGAACGCCGGGCGGGCGCGGCCTGCGCATGGCCCACCGCGGGCTCGCGCTCGCGACGCTCGTGCTCGGCGCGCTCGTGCTCGCGGAGTTCGCCTTCGGCTGGCGGCTGGGCATCGACGAGCTGCTGTTCGTCGACCACGCCGGCCGCGCGGCGGGCGTCCCGCACCCCGGCCGCTTCGCGCCCACCACCGCGATCGACTTCGTGCTCGTCGGCGCCGCCCTGCTCGCGCTCGATCGCGCGCCGCGTCACGGCTGGCGGCGATCGGAGGTGCTCGTGCTGCCCGCGGCGTTCGTCGCGTTCATGAGCATCATCGGCTACACGTACGGGATCCCGGCGTTCTACGGGCCGGCGTCCGCGGCGAAGATGGCCCTCAACACCGCGGCGTGCTTCCTCGCGCTCGGCATCGCGATCGTGCTCGCCCGCCCGCATGGGCACGTCCTGCGGCTCGCCACGACGGACGATCCGGGCGGCATCATGATGCGGCGCCTCGGCCCGCTCGCGGTCGGCGTGCCGCTGCTGCTGGGCTGGATGCGCCTGACGGCGGGCGACGCCGGCGTCTTCACCCAGCGCGTCGGGACGTGGTGGCTGACGGCCGCGACGATCGCCTGCTTCCTCGTGCTGATCTGGCGCGTCGCGGCGCGCCTCAGCGCGGCCGACCGCGACCGTCGCGCGCTCGAGGACCAGCTCGTGCGGCTGGCCAACCACGACGGCCTCACCGATCTCTTCAACCGCCACCACTTCGACGGCGTGCTCGAGCGCGAGCACGCGATGGTGCGCCGCTACGGGCGCCGCGCCTCGCTGCTGGTCCTCGATCTCGATCGGATGAAGGCGGTCAACGACGAGCTCGGCCACCGGGTCGGCGACGCGATGCTGCACGCGGTGGCCGATGTGCTGCGCCGGCAGCTGCGCGCCGGCGACGTCGCTGCGCGGATGGGCGGCGACGAGTTCGCCGTGCTGCTGCCCGAGACCGAGCCGGCCGACGCGGCTCCGCTGGCCGTGCGGATCCTGGCGGAGATCCGCGCCTGCCGGATCCCGGCGGACGATCTCGTGAGCGCCGGCTGGACGACCGCGAGCATCGGCATCGCCGCGGTCGTCGCGGACGAGCCGGTGCAGCGGGCGCTGGGGAACGCCGACGGCGCGATGTACGCCGCCAAGCGCGCGGGCGGCGACCGCCTCGCCGTGGCCGGGGAGGAGCGCCTGCTGGCGTCGCACTGAGCAGCGGTCCGAGCACGCCCGGTGCCCGGTGCCCCGCGCCCGGACCGCGCACCGGGGCACACCGCCCCCACCGGCCCCGCCCGGTCCGACCGCCGAGCCGCCGCCTCGCTCGCCGCCGGCACCCGCGGGTCGCGGCGATCGCCGAGATGCCGCACCGCCGACTCAGAGCGGCCGCGTCGATCTCGACCTGCTGCCGGCGGGTCGCGGCCCGGCCCGAGTCCACGCCTAGACTTGCGGGCGTGGACGGCATCGACCCCGGCGAGCTCGAGGTCTGCCTGCGCGTCCTGGCCGCGGCGCGGTCGCTGCCGGCCGAGCACCCCGACGCGGTCGCCGTGCGGCGCGCGACGGCCGGGCTCTTCAAGGCCGTCAAGCACGAGCGCCGGGCGCAGCGCCGGGCAGCCGTGCTCGCGGCGGACGCGACGGTCACGGCCGCGACGGCGACCGGCGCGAGCGGTCGCATCGACGACGAGACGGCCGGACTTCCGCTGCGCTCGCGGGCGCGCGGTGCGAGCGCCGGCACGCTCGCGCAGGCGCGTGCGTGCTACGTCTGCAAGCAGCGCTACGTCGAGCTCGACGCGTTCTACCACCAGCTCTGTCCGCCGTGCGCGACCCGCAACCATGCGCGACGCGACGCGCGCACGGACCTGCGCGGACGCCGCGCCCTGCTCACCGGCGGGCGCGCCAAGATCGGCATGTACATCGCGCTGCGGCTGCTGCGCGACGGCGCGCAGACGACGATCACGACGCGCTTTCCGCACGACGCGGCGCGGCGCTTCGCGGCGATGGGCGACAGCGCGGACTGGATCGGACGGCTGCGGATCGTCGGGATCGACCTGCGCGACCCCGGCCAGGTCGTCGCGCTCGCCGACGAGATCGCCGCGGACGGACCGCTGGACATCCTCGTCAACAACGCGGCGCAGACGGTGCGCCGGTCGGCCGCGGGCTACGCGCTGCTCGCGGCGGCCGAGGCCGCCGCGCTGCCCGAGGGCCCGCTGCCGGAGATCCGCGTGCTCGCACCGGGCTCGGGCTCGGAGTCCGCGATCGCGATCCGCTCGGGCGCCGCGCACGCGCAGCGGCCGCACTGGACGCCGACCCCCGCCGCGCTCACCGCGCTCGCGCTGACCGCCGGCTCGGCGTCGCCCGAGCGGATCGCGGCGGCGCGCGCGATCGACGCCGGCGGGCTCGTCCCCGATCTCGATCCGGTCAACAGCTGGAGCCGGCACGTCGAGGACGTCGATCCGGTCGAGCTGCTCGAGGTCCAGCTCTGCAACCAGACCGCGCCGTTCATCCTCGTCAGCCGGCTGCGCCCGGCGCTCGCGGCAGCGAGCGCGCGGCGCACGTACATCGTGAACGTGTCGGCGATCGAGGGCCAGTTCAACCGCGGCTACAAGGGACCGGGCCACCCGCACACGAACATGGCGAAGGCCGCGCTGAACATGCTCACGCGCACGAGCGCGCACGAGCTGCTCGCGCGCGACGGCATCCTGATGACGAGCGTCGACACGGGCTGGATCACCGACGAGCGCCCGCACCCGACGAAGATGCGCCTGGCCGAGGAGGGGTTCCACGCGCCGCTGGATCTCGTCGACGGAGCGGCCCGCGTCTATGACCCGATCGTGCGCGGCGAGGCGGGCGAGGACGTCTACGGCTGCTTCCTGAAGGACTACGAGCCGGCGCCCTGGTGAGGTCGGTTTCGCCGACATCTGCTCCCTATGCGCTCGACGATCCACGACAACGCGTTCGAACCGACAACCCCGTCGTGAGCTCGGTGACGGGATGGTGGGGCAGCGCGTCGAACGCGTACGACAACGCGTTCGAACCGACGACCCCGTCGTGAGGCCGCTGCTGCCGAGGTCGCGGGCGCAGATCGCGCCCGGAGCCGTCCACGTGCCGGACTGGCTGAGCCTCGAACGCCAGCGCCAGCTCGTCGAGGCCTGCCGTGCGTGGGCGCGCGGGCCGGCCCCGATGCACGTCACCAAGCTCCCAAGCGGCGGCGTGATGTCGGTGCGGTCGGTCTGCCTCGGCTGGCACTGGCAGCCCTACCGCTACTCGCGCACCGCCGACGACGTCGACGGGGCTCGGGTCGCGGCGTTTCCCGACTGGCTCGGCGACCTCGGCCGGCAGGCGCTCGCCGACGCCTACGACGATGCGCAGGCGGCGGCGCGCTATGAGCCCGACGCGGCGCTCGTCAACTTCTACGATGAGCGCGCGCGCATGGGCATGCACCAGGATCGCAACGAGCGCAGCGACGCTCCGGTCGTCTCGCTGAGCATCGGCGACAGCTGCGTCTTTCGCTTCGGCAACACGGCGACGCGGACGCGGCCCTACGTCGACATCGAGCTGCACGGCGGGGACCTCGTCGTCTTCGGCGGCCCGTCGCGTCTCGCCTACCACGGCGTGCCGAAGATCCTGCCGAACACCGCCGATCCGGCGACCGGCATGCGCCAGGGCAGGCTGAACATCACGCTGCGCGAAACGGGAATGGGCGCCGAGGTGCTCGACGCGCGATCGGTGTGAGCCCGGCGTCGTAGCCGCGCCGGGGCGAGGCGGAGCGAGCGCGGCTCAGTACGTCGCCGCGCGCAGCACGCCGCCGCTGCGCCAGGTGAAGAGGCTGAGGTTGTCGGCGAGCTGGGCGACGGCGAGGGTGTCGGCCTCGACCCCGGGTCCGCGGTCGAGCTCGTGCGTCACGCCGTCCGCGCCGACGACCGCGATCCGGGCGTCGACGAGCGGCCGGTCCGGGGTCGGCTCGACGGGAGTCTGCGCGGAGTAGACCATCGCGCCCGACAGCGACGGCAGCGCGCGGACGGCCTGCCAGACCGCGGGGTCGCCGCCCGCGGGCGCGGCCTCGCCGTAGCGGCTGTGACGATCGCCGAGGTCCAGCAGCCGGACGCGCTGCGTGCAGCTCAGGACCCCGGGGGCGCAGCGCACGCTCGTCAGCGTCAGCCGATCGAAGAGCACGACGAGGTTGTCGATGCCCGTGTCGTCGTTGCCGCGGTCGTCGAGCAGCAGGATCGGCGGGCGCGTGCTGCCCTTGCGACACGCGTAGGTCGAGGTCGAGGTGGGCTTGCGCCTCGCCCGTACCACCACGTCGTACACGCGCAGCTGCCCGGTCTCGATCCGCGTCCTCGATCCGGCGCGCTCGCAGTCCGTGCGTCGCTTGGCGTCCGCGCCGGTGCTGACCGCCAGCCCGACGGCGAGCACGGCAGCCAGCGAGGCGAACGTCGCGAGCGCGCGCGGCCGGCGGGGCACGCGCGCCAGTCTAATCGCGTGCGGTTCGATGGCCGCTACTCATCGCGTTGCAAGCTCGCGGGGGATAGCGACCGAGCGAGCGGCTTGAGGCTCGCCAGACAGAATCCGCCAGCACAGACGAAGGCTGATCAAGACGCGATCACGGATCACCAGCAACGCCTCTTCCCCCGTCTTGTCCGACGCGGCCGCTTCGGGGTGGTCGACTAGGAATGCGGCGGCTGACAACTCATCGTCGAAGCTCCGAAGCTCGAACCTCAATCCTGAATCCTCGTCGGAAGGCCATTCTTCGAATCTGATCGCTTGAGCAAGATCGAGAACCCAAAACCGGTCCTTCGGCACCCGAACAAGGTCGAGCGCTGGAACATTTGTCGAACACACCACAGAATGTGCGTCGATGAGCCGGCGGCACGAGAGGGTGATCTACCGGAAGTGCGCCGAGATCAGTTGTTGTTGCTCGGCAATCCGCGTGGGCCGGGCAAGGTCATCGGGCCAGCGACGATCAGCCGCTTCGTATGTACTGACCGATGGCACGACGGATAACCTCGGAAACGGTCATGTGCTCTTCGGCGGCCCGGACGAGGAGGTCGCGCTTGAGTTCGGGGTCTAGGCGCACGGACTCCACTGTCGAGGCGGCTGAGCCCATCGGGGGGCGGCCACCGCGCCGGCGGCGCAGGATCTCGTCGACGTCGTAGCCGCGCTCGGCCTCGTCGGCCATTGCTCCGACCATCTCGTCGGTGATGGGGGTGCCGTCTGCCTTGCGGCCGTGGGTTCCCGTCATGGCCTACAGACTCTCCGGGAGAAGGTGGCGATATCTGGGTCTCATTGGCATGGCGTGGATTGCGGCAGGACCGTGCGGGCGGTCCATGACGATCAGCTCGAGAAGCCGGGCGGCAGGGTCGGACCCGAGAACCAGGTCCACGCGGCCGGATGCCGCCCACGAGCGATAGCCCACCGCCGACGGCCGGTCGGGCCTCGCCTCGGATGGCAAGTCCGCAACGACGGGCCTCTACACGAGAGCCCTCTTCCGGACTCGAACCGGAGACCCCTTCCTTACCATGGAAGTGCTCTACCAACTGAGCTAAGAGGGCGGGAGGCGAAGCGTAGCCATTCGAGGGCCGCGCTACCGTCCCGGGCCGTGACGAGCCTCAATCCCGCGCTCGACGGCGCGCGCTTCTGCCCGCGCTGCGCTGCGCCTGCCAACGTCGTGTTCCCGCGCTCGCTGACGTGCGACGCCTGCGGCTACCGGGCGCTGTGGAGCCCCGAGCCGGTCGCGGCGGCGATCCCGCGCGACGACGACGGCCGCATCTGGCTGCTGCGTCGAGCCCATCACGAGGCCGCGGGCCGCTGGTCGTTTCCGGGAGGCTTCGTCGAGCTCGGGGAGAGCGTCGAGGACGCGGCCCGCCGCGAGACGCGGGAGGAGATGGAGATCGAGATCGAGGTCGGCGCGCTCGTCGGCGTCTACTCGCGCGCGGACGAGCGCATCGTGCTCGTCGTCTTCGATGCCCGCGCGCTCGGCGTCCCGCGCGAGACCGACGAGGCGAGCGAGGTGCGCGCGTTCGCGCCCGAAGAGCTGCCGTGGGACGAGCTGGCGTTCTGGTCGACGACGCGTGCGCTGCGGGAGTCGCTGGATCGCCTGACAGCGATTGGGGGCTAGGCCGGGGCTAGGCCGCGTCCTCCGCGTCCTCGGCCGCCTCCGGAACCTGGCGCTTGGGGATCGCGCGCTTCGTGCCTGCCGCGGTGATGGTCGTCACCGGCAGCCCCAGTCCGTTGAGCTTGCTCGGGAGGTCGCTGTGCAGCCAGCGCGAGACCCGCGTCGGCAGCGTGGACAGGATGATCTCGTCGGCTCCGCGAAGGTTGATAGCGTCGTGGATCGCCTCGAGTGGGTTGTGGTCGCCGATCAGGCCGTCGA
>DATAZX010000061.1:0-20332 GCA_036271815.1 Solirubrobacteraceae bacterium | reverse complement strand
AGCCCTTGCGCGGCTCGACCGGGACCGCGCCGTAGAGCTGCGCCGGGTCGACGGCCGGCGGCTCGCTCGCGATCCGCTCCCACGGCGCGGCCGCGCGCGGGCCGAGCGTCGCGACGATCGAGCGCACGATCGCCAGCGCGTGCGCGTCGTCGTCGGCGAGGTGGTCGACGACGCCCGACTCGCGGGCGTGGAGGTCTCCCCCGCCGAGCTCCTCGGCGCTGACCTGCTCGCCGGTCGCGGCCTTCACGAGCGGCGGACCCGCGAGGAAGATCGTCCCCTGCTCGCGGACGATCACCGTCTCGTCGCTCATCGCCGGGACGTACGCGCCGCCCGCGGTGCACGAGCCCATGACGGCCGCGATCTGCGCGATGCCCGCCGCCGACATCGTCGCCTGGTTGAAGAAGATCCGGCCGAAGTGCTCGCGGTCGGGGAAGATCTCGTCCTGCAGCGGCAGGTAGGCGCCGCCGGAGTCGACGAGGTAGATGCACGGCAGGCGGTTGTGCAGCGCGATCTCCTGCGCGCGCAGGTGCTTCTTGACGGTCATCGGGAAGTAGGCGCCGCCCTTGACCGTCGCGTCGTTGGCGACGACGACGACCTCGCGACCGTGCACCCGGCCGACGGCGGTCACGATCCCGGCCGCCGGCGCGTCGCCGTCGTAGAGCCCATGGGCGGCCATCGGCGACAGCTCGTGCCACGGCGCGCCGTCGTCGAGCAGCAGCCGCACGCGCTCGCGGACGAGCAGCTTGCCGCGCGCCGCGTGACGCTCGGCCGCGACCGAACCGCCGCCGGCTCGCGCGCGCTCGCGCTGCGCATCGAGGTCCGCGAGCAGCTCGCGATGCGCGCCGGCGTTGGCCGCGAACGACCTCGCGCCGCGCCGTGCCTTCGTGCCGAGGACGATGCTCATCGCGTGCCCGCGGCGAGGATCGCCATCTCAGCCCTCGCCCGCGTGCGGCTGCCAGTCGACCGGCCCCGCGACGAGCGTGTGCGAGCCGAGGGTGCGCCCGAGCACGCGCTGGATCTCGCGCGCAGCGCCGAGCAGCGCGTCAAGGTCGACGCCGGTCGCGATCCCCATCTCGTGCAGCATGCCGACGAGGTCCTCGGTGGCGATGTTGCCGGTCGCGCCGGGCGGCACCGGGCAGCCGCCGAGCTCGCCGACGCTCGACTCGAACGAGGTGCAGCCGGCCTGCAGCGCGGCGAGCACGTTCGCCAGGCCCTGACCGCGGGTGTTGTGGAAGTGCGCCGTGAGCTCGACATCGTCGCCGAGCGCGGCGCGAGCGGCCGCGAAGTGCGCGGCGACCTGCGGCGGGTTGGCCATGCCGGTCGTGTCGCCGAAGGCGATCTCCTGCGCGCCCGCCGCGACGAGCCGCGCCGCGATCTCGAGCACGCGCTCGCGTGGCACGACGCCCTCGTACGGGCAGCCGAAGCTCGTCGCGATGACGGCCTCCACGCGCAGGCCGGCGTCCCGTGCGCGGCCGGCGACCCGCTCGAGGCTGTCGAGCGACGCGGCGATCGAGCGGTTGACGTTGCGCCGGTTGTGCGTCTCGGACGCCGACAGGAAGACGCCGACCTCCTCGAAGCGGTCGCGCAGCTGCAGCGCATGGTCGAGGCCGCGGGAGTTCGGCACGAGCACGCTGCGCGCGACGCCGTCCGGCACGTCGATCGCTTCGAGCAGCTCGCGCGCGTCGGACAGCTGCGGGATGACGTCGCGGCGCACGAAGCTCGTCACCTCGATGCGGCGCAGGCCGGTGCGAGCGAGGCGGTCGACGAGCGCGACCTTGTCCGCGGTCGCGACGATCTCGGGCTCGTTCTGCAGCCCGTCGCGCGGCCCGACCTCGCGGATGCTGACCGCCGCCGGCAGCCCGCCGCGCCGCTCGGCGGCGTCGGGGGCCGGGCTCATGCGCCGAGCCCGCGGGCGATCACCATCTGCTGGATCTCGTCGGTCCCCTCGCCGATCGTGAGGATCTTCGCGTCGCGGTACATGCGGCAGACCGGGTACTCCTCGATGTAGCCGTAGCCGCCGTGGATCTGCACCGCCTCGTCGGCGCAGCGCACGGCAAGCCGCCCCGTCTTGAGCTTCGCCTGGGCGGCCGCCATCCCGAACGGGCGGCCGGCGTCCTTCAGCAGCGCGGCGCGATAGACGAGCAGCCGCGCCGCCTCGATCTCGGTCGCCATGTCGGCGAGCTTGCCCTGGATCGTCTGGAACTTCGAGATCGCCTGGCCGAACGCGCGGCGCTGCTTGGCGTAGGCGAGCGCCTGGTCGAGCGCGCCCTGCGCGAGCCCGAGGCCCATCGCGGCGACGCCGATGCGCCCGATCTCGAGCACCTGCAGGAACTGCGCGAGCCCGCGCCCGGCGTGTCCGAGGAGGTTCTCGGCGGGGATCCGGCAGCCGGTGAAGGTCAGCGGCCGCGTGTCGGACGCGTGCCAGCCCATCTTGCGGTACGGCTCGCCCTGCTCGTAGCCGGGCGTGCCGTTGGGAACGAGGAAGTTCGAGATCTCGCGCTCCCCGCTCAGCGCGGTGATCGAGACGATGCCCGAGATGTCGGTGCCGGCGTTCGTGATGAACTGCTTGGCGCCGTCGATCACCCAGTCGTCGCCGTCGCGCACGGCGCGCGTCGTCGTGTGCGCGGCGTCCGAGCCGCCCTCGGCCTCCGTCAGCCCGAACGCGCCGAGGATGGTGCCCGCGCACAGGCGCGGCAGCCATTCGCGCCGCTGCTCCTCGGTGCCGTAGAGGTAGATCGGCTGCGTCCCGAGCGAGGTGTGCGCGCAGAGCGTGATCGCGACCGACGAGTCCACGCGCGTGAGCTCCTCGACCGTGAGCGTGTAGGCGAGCGTGTCGCCGCCGGCGCCGCCGTACTCCTCGGGGAACGGGATCCCCATGAGGCTCAGCGCGCCGAGCTTGGCGATGATCTCGTAGGGCACGGAGTGCGTGCGGTCGAGCTCGCCGGCGACCGGTGCGACCTCGCCCTCGGCGAACTCGCGCACGGTGCGGCGCAGCAGCTCGTGGTGGTCGGAGAGGTCGAAGTCCATCGCCTCGTCGGAGTATGCCCGGCGCGCCACGCTCGCCGGGGCCGCGCAATGCGAGGACTCAGCGCCGCGACGGCTCGGCGGCGCGATCGGCGAGCGGGCGCCGCGATGGCCCGGCCGTGCGATCGGGCGGGGGCGCGACGGCTCAGCGGCGCGACGGCTCGGCGGCGCGATCGGCGAGCGGGCGCCGCGGCAGCACGCGGTCGACGAGCCGCCCGGCGGCATCGGCGAGCGCGTCGATCCGCGCGCGCATCGGCGTCACGAAGAGCAGCAGCGAGACGCCGGCGCCGAGCAGCGCACCGCCGAGCACGTCGCTCGGGTAGTGCAGGCCGAGCGCCACGCGACCGACCGCGAGCAGCGTCGCGAACGCCAGCGCGACGACGCCCCAGCGCCGGTTGCGCAGCAGCACCGCGACCGCGATCGCGAACGCGGCCGTCGCGTGATCGCTCGGGAAGCTCGCGTCCGCGACGTGGCGGGCGAAGAGGTGCACGCCGGCGGGGTCTGCGACGAACGGGCGCGGCCGGTCGACGATCCGCGAGACGACCTGTCCGCATGCCAGCGCGAGCCCGGCTGCGAGCCCGCCCGCGATCGCGGCGCGACGCATCCATCCCCCGGCGAGCACGAGCAGCGCGAGCGCGCCCGCGAAGAGGATCTCCGACGCGCCGACGTACAGCGAGAGCGGGTCCTCGACGCCGTCGTGGTGCGACGCGAAGCCGTTGAGCGCGTGCAGGATCGCGGTGTCCATCAGCCGGTCGCGGGCTCGCTCATCGCCGCGCAGCGTCGCGCGCCGCGCCTGAACGCCGCCTGACTGCCCGCTCGCCGCGACCACAGCGTGACGCCGCACGAGCGCGCCGCCGTCGCGACCACCAGTGAAGCCGAACGAGCACTCGGCCCGCCGCGCCACAGCGTGAAGCCGGACGAGCGCGCCCCGCGCCGCGGGGAGCAGCGCGGCGCGTGCCGGTCCGCTACGCGCGCAGCAGGGCGACCCGCCCGCCCCCGGCGACGATCAGGAGGGGGCGCCGGGCGCTATCGCCGCCGGGCTCACGGCCCGGCAGTTCGGTGCGCGCGGCAGGACGGCGGCGGGGATCCCGCGCGGCAGCAGGCCCTCGTGGTCGCCGAGCGCGGCCTGGGCCGCCCCCGCGTCGCCGTGCGCGCTGCGCTGCGCCGCGTGGCGAAGCTTCGCGGCCTCGCCGGCGATGTGCGCGACCGCCGCCCTGTGGAAGGCGGCAAGGCTCGCCGGCGGCGTGACGGCGGCGAGGCGCGCGCCGGCCGCGCCGACGTCGCTCGCGTAGCGCGCCAGCGCGGCATGCGGGTCACCCGCCGCGTTCGCGAAGGCGCGCTGGATCGCGCCGATCAGGTCCGAGCACATGCGATCCGTGGTCGCCGAGTACGCGACGATCGAGCTCGCCGGAGGACGCTGCGGGGCGTGACCGCCGCCGCCGCACGAGGCGAGTGCCACGGTCGTCAACAGCGCCATCGCGAGGAGTCGCACCCCGCAAGCGTAGTCGTGGCTCGGCGCGCTGCCGACCGCTATCCTCGCGCCGTGGCGAACAAGAAGGGCGACCCGATTCGCAAGCTGCTCGCGGACCTGCCGGCGGCGTTGTTCATGGGCAACCCGGCGGGCACCGTCGTGATCATGGAGAGCAAGGTCGTCGACGCGGGCGCCGACCCCGACGAGGTCCTCGCCTGGGTGCGCGAGCACGGCGGCTATCCCGACAAGTCCTTCGCCGTCAGCACGCGTCGCGGGCGCGGCCCGACGCTGAAGCCGCGCGAGGCGCCCAAGCCCTACTACGTCGTCCCCGAGGACGCGCTGCAGTAGCGCTCCGGGGTGCCGCCGGCCGGTGGCGCCGCGGCGCTCAGCGGGGTGGCGGGCTGCCGAGGAGCCCGCCGACGGTGTTCCCGAGGCCCCCGATGACATTGCCGACGATGACGACGACCGAGTGCACCGTATCGCCGAGCTGCTGCACGACCGCCTGCGTCTTCTGCTTGGCGGTCTTCGGCGCCGGCGGCGCGGGTGCGGTCGCGACGGCGGGCGGTGCGGCGGGCGCCGTCACCGGAGCCGGCGGCGGCGTGACCGCCGCGGGTGGCGGCGGGGGCGGCGCGACCTGCACCGGCGGCGACACGGTGCGCTGCGGCGCCCGCGGTGCGGCCGCCGCGCGCCGCGGCGATTGCGCGGCCGGACGCGGCGCAGCGGCGATCGTCGGCGGCGCGACGATCGCGAGCTCGCCCTTGGGAGCCGTCTCGATCGCCGCGACCTCGCGCTGGGCCGGCGAGATCGCGGGGCCGGTCACGATCTGGCCAAGCGACCCGAGCCCGCCGAGCCCGCCCGCGCCCGCGAGCACGACCGCGAGCGACGCCACCATCGCGATCGGGACGAGCGCGGCGGCCGTCCCGGCCCGCAGCAGCTGGCGCAGCCATGCGCCGACGAAGTCCATTGCGTCGATGATAGGTGGCATCCGCCACCTGGTCCGCATCTTCGAAGCGCTCGCGCCGGCGGCGTGCACGGCGTGAGCCCGCGCCGCGGATCGATCGCGCGCACGCTGCGCCTCGCGCTGATCGGGCTGACGCTCGGGCTTGCCGCGATCGGCGCGATCGGCCTCGCGGCGCTCTACAACGCGCGTCAGGACTACGAGGACCTGCTGTCCTCGACGTCGCAGGTCGAGGTCGCGGCGGCGAGCGCGCTGACGGCGACCGTCGCGCTGCAGGCGAACCTCTCGCGCCCGCGCTCGCACGGCGCCGCCACCTTCGTCGCGCGCGCCGCGGGGCAGCTCGACGGCGCCGCGGCCCGCGTGCTGGCGCTGTCTCGAGGCGACGACGCAAGCCGCGCCCAGGCGCAGCGGATCCTGCCGGCCCGGCGCGCCGCGCGCGCGCTGGCCGCGCACCCGACCCCGGCCACGACCCGCGCGACCGCGGCTCGCGCCCTCCCCGCCGTCCGCGACGCGATGCGCCGCCTGGCGCTGCGCCAGGGCGCGCGGCGCACCGCCGGGCACGCGCGGGCGACGCGGCGCTCGCGCTCGGCGCTGATCGCGATCGGCCTCGGTGCCGGCCTCGCGCTCGTCGCCGTGCTCGCGTTCCTGACGCTGCTGATCCGCACGATGCGCCGCCCGCTGGACGACCTCGTCGACGCCACTCGCCGGATGGCCGGCGGCGACCTCAGCGTGCGCGTCGACGCCGGCGGCCCGCGCGAGCTGGCGACGCTCGGCGAGTCGTTCAACGTCATGAGCGCCGACCTCGCCGTCGCGAGCGCGGGGGTCGAGTCGCGGCGACAGCGCCTCGCGACGACGATCGAGAGCCTCGGCGACGGGCTCGTGATCTGCGACGGCCAGGACTACGTCTCGGCGATGAACCCGCGCGCGGGCGAGCTCGTCGGCGCGCTGCGACCCGGGATCGCGGCGCACGGCGCGCACAGCCCGCTGCCGCAGCTCGAGGCCGCGCTCACCGGCGAGGTCACCGTGGAGCACGGCGGCGTCGCGATCGCCGTCACCGCCGCGCGCCTCGCGGGCCCCGAGGGCGGCACCGTCTGGACGCTGCGCGACATCACCGAGCGCGCGCGCCTCGAGCAGGCCAAGAGCGACTTCGTCGCGACGGCTTCGCACGAGCTGCGCAGCCCGCTGACCTCGATCAAGGGCTTCATCGAGCTGCTGCAGACGACCGAGAACCAGAACCTCACGCCGCGCCAGGTCGAGTTCATCCAGATCGCGCTGCAGTCGACCGATCGCCTCGTCGACCTCGTCAACGACCTGCTCGACGTCGCGCGGATCGAGTCCGGCCAGTTCGAGATCGCGCCGCGCACCTGCGACCTGCGCTCGACCGTCGAGGAGGTCGCGGCGCTGATGGCGCCGCGCGTCGCGGAGAAGCGCCAGCGGCTGGTCGTCGAGATCGCCGAGCCGCGACCGCCCGCGTTCGCCGACCCCGCGCGCGTGCGCCAGATCGTCACGAACCTGCTCACGAACGCGCACCTCTACACCGGCGAGCACGGCACGATCACGCTGCGCCTCGAGGGCGACGTTCGGGCGACGCGCATCGCCGTCGCCGACACCGGGCGCGGCATGTCGCCCGAGGACGCGAGCCGCGTCTTCGATCGCTTCTACCGCGGCGCCTCCAACGAGCGCCGCAACCCCGGCACCGGGCTCGGGCTGTCGATCGTCAAGTCGCTCGTCGACCTGCACGGCGGCACGATCGACGTCCGCAGCCAGCTCGACCGCGGCACGACGTTCACGATCTCGCTGCCCCCGGCGCCCGCGCCGGCCGGCGCCGGCCGCTCCGCCTCGGGCGGCCCTCCGCTCGCCGCGCGCCGCGTGCTGATCGTCGACGACGAGCCGGCGCTCGCGGCGCTCATCGCCCAGCAGCTCGCGCCGCTCGGGGTGCAGGGCGTCCAGGTGCACTCCGGCGCCGAGGCGCTGGCGCGACTGCGCGCCGAGCACTTCGACGCGATGACGCTCGACGTCCTGATGCCTGGGATGAACGGCTTCGAGGTGCTCGAGGCGGTGCGCTCGGATCCCGCCCTGACCGACCTGCCGGTGATCTTCGTCTCGGTCTCCTCCACGCTCGCCCAGCTCGACGGCGAGTGGGCGGTCTCCAAGCCGATCGACCGGCGGCGGCTCAGCGACGTGCTGCAGGCGGCGATCAGCGCGAAGCGCTCGCGCGTGCTCGTCGTGGCCCCGGAGGAGCTGCGCGCGCAGCTCGCGCCGTCGCTCGCGGGCTTCGGGATCGAGTACCGCTGGGAGAGCAGCGCGAAGGCCGCGGCGCACGCGGGCGACGAGGCGCTGTTCGAGGTCGCGCTCGTGCACGCGAGCATGAGCGACGCGCTGAAGCTGCTCGACGGCGCCGCGCTGCGCGGCCGCCGCGGCCGGCGCTCGCTGATCCTGTTCTCGACCGGTGACGGCCGGCTCCCCGGCGAGGGCGTCGGCATGCCGGTCTTCCCGCTGGCCCAGGCGATCGAGGCGCTGCAGGCCGCCCTGGGCGCAGAGCCGGTCGCGACTGGGGCAAGATGAGGACCGTGGACGACGAGCAGCAGCTGCGCAGCCGGATCGCCGAGCTCGAGGGCGAGCTCGCGACGCGCGTGGAGGAGGCCGGCGAGCAGGAGCTGCAGCTGGAGCGCTACGCCGCCGACCTGCGCGAGACCTTCATGCAGGAGCGCCGGCGCTCGGAGGAGCTGCGCAGCTCCTACATGCTCACCGTGCGCGCGCTCGCCAGCGCGGTCGAGGCGCGCGACGCCTACACGGGCCGCCACGCCGAGCGCGTCGCGGCCTACGGGCTCGCGCTCGGCAAGGTCTACGGGCTGCGCTTCACCGACGACCCGGAGATCGAGTTCGGCTTCCTGCTGCACGACGTCGGCAAGGTCGCGGTGCCCGACGCGATCCTCTTCAAGCCCGGCCCGCTGACGGACGCCGAGCGGCTCGTCATGCAGCAGCATCCGGTGACGGGATCGGAGATCGTGCGCGAGATCGACTTCCTCGGCGCGGCGCGCGAGGTCATCCGATCGCATCACGAGCGCTGGGACGGGACCGGCTACCCGGACGCCCTCGGCGGCGAGGAGGTGCCGGTGTCGGCGCGCGTGTTCGCGGTCGCCGACACGCTCGACGCGCTGACGACGCTGCGCCCCTATCGCCGGGCCTCGTCGCTCGCGCACGCGCGGGCCGTGATCGAGGAGGCCAGCGGGACGCACTTCGATCCCGAGGTCGTCGCCGCGTTTCGCTCGCTGCCGGACGCGACGATCGAGCAGATCAAGCTGAGGGTCGGATGAGCGCGCGCCGCGCCGTGCTGATCGTCGACGACGATCCCTTCATCCGCAAGCTCATCATGACCACGCTCGAGGGCGTGTCGGAGTTCGAGCTGCACGAGGCCAGCGACGGCGTCGAGGCGGTGCAGACCGCGCGGCGCGAGTCGCCGCCGCTGGTGTTCCTCGACATCGACATGCCGCGCATGGACGGCATCGAGGCGTGCCGGCAGATGCGCAGCGATCCGGGGATGAGCGACGCGAAGATCGTGATGCTGACGGCGACGGCCGAGGACTCGGCGCGCACGCGCGCCGCCGAGGCCGGTGCGGACTACTTCCTGACGAAGCCGTTCAGCCCGCTCGAGCTGCTGCGGCTCGTGTCGGAGTTGTAGCGCCGGCGGCGGCGGCGGCGGCGTGCCCGCCGGGCGCCGGTGCCGCGCCGGCCGGGCGCGACGGCGGGTGCCGTCGCGGTACGGTGCGCCCATGACCCTCGACGAGGCGCTGCTCACGCTCAACGACCGCCTCGGCCACGAGGTCACGGCCTGGGTGGAGGTGTCGCACGAGAAGCCGCTGCTGATCGCGAGCGGGCATCTGGAGAACTGGCATCTCGACGTCACCGACGAGCTCCCGACGGCCGGCGAGAGCCACTTCGACCTCTACGGCCACTACTCGCTGGGCGACACGCGCTTCGACCTCAGCGATGCTCCGGTGGAGTCGGTGTCCGAACGCGAGAACGGCTTGACGTTCCGGCTCGAGGGCGGTGCGCGGCTCGTCGTGACGTGGAAGCCCGTCGTGCCGCCGTCCGACCTCGTCTGACGAGCGAGCCGCTTGGCGCCGGCGTCGTCCGCTCACGCCGGCACGCGTGCCGGCGTGGGGCTTCAGGTGTGCACGGCGGCGAGGAACGCGTCGATGTCGTCGGCGAGCTGCGTGCCGGCGCCGGTGCTGAGCTCGCGCAGGCGCGTGCGCAGCGGGCGCATCGACATCGTCGCGTCGTGGACGTAGCGTGCCATGCCGGCCGAGAAGCTGCGCTCGACGAGCGCGAGCTCCTTCGGGCCGAGCGTCTCGGGCAGGTACACGAGGTCGTGCTGCTCGACGATCTTCGCGTTGCCCTGGGCGCCGTCGGGCAGCTGCGCCTCGGCGTCGGCGGCCAGCTCGGCGAGCTCCGTGCGCAGCGCGCGCATGCGCTCGGTCTGGGCGTTGGCGACGGCGCGCGCGTCGCGCGTCTGCTCGTCGTCGAGGTCGGGACCCTTGCCGAACGCCTCCGCGGCGTCCGCGAGCCACGCGAGGTGGTGCTGCATGTGGGCGTCGAGCGCGAACAGGGCGGTCAGCGCGCCGCTGGCCTCGGCGAGCGCGGTGGCGGCCTGGTCGGCGGGGATCGCGTAGCGGTGCGGGTCCATGGCGGGGACGGTAGCGGGACGTCTGGCCCGGCGTGCGGCCGGCGACGCGTGCACGCTGCCGTCGGCCGCGCCGCATACGGTACGCCGCGATGACTCTCGAGCTCTGGACCGATGGCGCGTGCTCCGGCAACCCCGGACCGGGCGGCTGGGCGGCGATCCTCGTCGCTCGCGACGACCGCGGCGCGATCGCCAAGCAGACCGAGCTGTCGGGCGGCGATCGCGCGACGACGAACAACCGCATGGAGCTGCAGGCGGTGATCGAGGGCCTGCGCTCGCTGCAACGCCCCTCGGAGGTGACGGTGCACATCGACTCGTCCTACGTCATGGACGCGATCGTCAAGCGCTGGTACGTCGGCTGGCAGGCGCGCGGCTGGAAGACGTCGGCGAAGACCCCGGTGAAGAACCAGGATCAGTGGGAGCAGCTGCTCGCGCTGCTCGAGGGCCACACCGTGACCTGGAAGAAGGTCCGCGGCCACGCCGGCGTCGAGCTCAACGAGCGCTGCGACGAGCTGGCGGTCGCGGCCTGTCGCCTGGCGCGGTAGGTCACCGCGCGTCGTTCGGCGGCCGTGAAGGCGGGTGAGAATCGCCATTGAGGCCGATCCCGACGAGCACGCGATCGCGGTCGCCTTCGAAGGCACCCCGGGCCGCAGGAGAGCGTGCCGCCACGCGCTACGAGCTCGACGACGAGACGCATCTCGCTGTCGTCTCCGCGGATATCGGCCTCGCGCCATCGCAGCCGGCCCCGGTCCTCATGGACGAGTGGCGGCGCGCTCACACTTCGGCGTGGCAGCTGGCGGGGACGCAGCTCGAGTTGGTCGCGCCGCTTTAGTCCGGTGGGTGGCGCGCCGATGCTGGGGTATGGCGCAGCGGTGCAGGCTGGAGTCGGCGGTTGCGGTCGTGTGCGGCCGAGGGCTGCGGCGCGCGCTCGTGATCGCGGCGCTCCTGGTGTGCTGCGGACCCGCTACCGCCCTCGCGCAGCTCAGCAGCGTCCCGGACCAGACCTGGGTTACGGACGGGGCGGTCGACGCCGTGCTGCCGACGGGTCATGTGACGTACATCGGGGGCTCGTTCACCCAGGTCGGACCGCGCACCGGCCCGGGCGTGGGCGTGGACGCCACCGGTGGAGCAGACCTTGGCTGGCCTCAGGTCACCGGCGCCTCCGCGGCAGTGTACGTCGTCATTCCGGACGGCTCGGGCGGCTGGTTTGTCGGTGGGCGCTTTGACGGTATCGGGGGGGTGCCTCGCACCAATCTCGCCCACATCACGGCGCAGCACACGGTCGACCCCGCGTGGCGGGCGGATGTCGACGGGCCGGTTTTCGCTCTCGTTGCCAGCGCATCGACGCTGTACGTCGGCGGCTCGTTCTCGGCGATCGAGGGTGAGTCGCGGGCGAACGTCGCAGCCGTCGACGCAACCTCCGGCGCAGTGGCGGCGTGGAATCCGGGCGCTGACGGCGATGTCGACGCGCTGGCGTCCGTGGACGGAATGGTCTATGCGGCGGGTCGGTTTCTGCATCTTGGCGGCGCGGTCCGAATCTACCTCGGCGCCATCGATGCCTCGAGCGGGCTCGTGGACGCGTTTCGCGCCGACGCCGACCAACCCATCAACGCCCTGGCAGTGCGTTCCGGGACGGTGTATGCCGGCGGATACTTCGACCGCATCGGCGGGGTGGACCGTTCCGTGCTCGCCGCTCTTGACGCGACGACGGGGGCGGTCCTGGCCTGGAATCCCGGCGCCGAGGGATCCATCTACGCACTCGTACTCTCTGGCAACACACTCTACGTCGGTGGCGGGTTCAACTTCGTTTCCGGGACGCCCCGTGAGTCGCTCGCTGCGATCGACGCGGACACCGGCGAACTGTCGTCGTGGCACCCCACGACGATCGGGAGCGTGTACACGATCGCCGTCGTCGGCGACACGGTCTACGTCGGCGGCGGGTTTGACTCGATCGGCGGGGTCGCACGACACCACGCGGCAGCACTCGACGCGACGACCGGGTCGGTCCGCCCGTGGAACCCGAGCACCAACCGCCCCGTCCAGACGATCGCAGCCGCGGCCGACGGCCTCTACGTCGGCGGCACATTCTCGTCAGCCGGCGGGGAGGACCGCAACGGTCTGGCCGCGATCGACACCGCCACGGGGAGGCTCACGTCCTGGAATCCCGGCACCGACGGCGACGTCACTTCGCTGGCGGGGTGGGGCGACACGATCTACGCCGCGGGAGATTTCACCGAGATCGGCGGGCAGCCGCGCAACTACCTCGCCGCGCTCGACGGCGGCAGCGGCAACGTCATGGCATGGAACCCTTCCCCCGACGGCATCGTGACCGGGCTACAGCTTTCTGGGGGCACGGTCTACGCGGCCGGCCCATTCACGCACATCGGCGGGCAGCCGCGCAGAAGCGTCGCGGCACTGGACGCCGGCAGCGGCGGCGCGACGGCCTGGGACCCCGCGCCGGACGACCTCGTGTCATCGATCGCACTCGGTCCAGACGGCCTGTACGTCGCCGGCTCGTTTACGAGCATCGGCGGCAGCGCGCACCGCTACCTCGCGCGGCTGGACCCCGAGACAGGCGCGGCAGATGGCTGGGATCCGAGCCCGGACGCCGCAGTCGGCGACATCGCAGTCAGCCAGGAAACGGTGTACGCGACCGGGTCGTTCGAGTCCATCGGCGGACGATCACGCCACCGGATCGCGGCGCTCGACGCGAGTACTGGCGCAGCGACCGACTGGCAGACACCAACGGACACCTCTCCCAATGTCACCGCCACCGCCGCTGGCCTGTTCGTCATCGATGGAGGCGTCGGGCAGTTCACATACGAGCTGGCCCAGATCGATCCCGCAGCAGGCGTGCCGACGGGATGGCTGCCGGACCCGGATCACCAGGTTCACGCGGTCGCCACGCTGGGCGACCACGTGTACATCGGCGGATCCTTCACCACGCTCGGGTCCACGACGCAGTCGGGCTTCGCCGAGTTCTCCGGCGCCGCCGACCCCATGACGCCGCCCGTCGCGACGCAGGCCCCCCAGATCGTCGACCGCGGCGGGTCGCTCACATGCACGCGCGGCAACTGGACGGGCTCCGCACCCATGCTCTACGCCTATAGCTGGCGTCGCGACGACGCGGTCGTGCGCGCCGGCCCCGATTACCCGCTGACCCCGGACGACGCGGGCCACGGCCTGACGTGCGCCGTGAGCGCACGCAACGACGCTGGCATCGCAGGAGCGCGAACCACCACGCTGAGCGTTCCCGCGCCCGGCAGTCCAGCTGTCGATCCCGCAACCCCCGTCGAACGATCCCCTACCGCGCTCCTCGCTCCCCCACCCGCGACGACCACGATCAGCGCACCCGCCCACCGGGCCACGCACGCGGCAGCCCCCACACTGCGGATCGTGCGAACGACCACATCGCGACATTCAGCCGAGGCTCTGGTCACGGTCACGCTGTCGAGCGCAGGAACGCTCGACGCGATCGCCACCGCACGCACGACGAGGCACGCGCGCTTCACCGCCGCTCGCGCCCACATCCGCGTCACGCGGCCGGGCACCCTCATCGTGCGCCTCAAGCCCAACACCCAGGCTCGCCGCGAACTGCGCCGCCAACGCCGGCTACCCGTCGAGGCCAAGCTCACCTACATACCGGCCGGCGGCCCCGCCCGACGTCAGACGACTTTCGTGACGCTCGGACATAGGCGCGCCCACAGCCAGCCGTAGATGTCCCGCCGTCCGCGCGTCTCCGGCCGTGCGCACCAAAAGCCAAAAGCCAAAAGCCTCACTATGCAGCGCCTTCAGTAGTGCGGTCCGACGCCGGCCGCCAGGCCAGTCATTGCCTGCCCGGTAGTCCATCCACGCGGATAGTGGTGACTACCAGGGCTTTGTCGAGTGGGCGATACTGGGCTCGAACGCTCGCCCAGGTTTGACGGTGCCTTACCTACGGTGACGTTGACTGAGGCTGGCCTGAGTTCTTGACGATGGCCCACACCGGATTGGGACCTGAGGTCCCGTTTGGCACTCGCGGATCGCCGATCGCGAACGCCGCCCCGATGCGCGCCGCCTCGTCGGCCGCCGGCGCGTAGTGCATGTACCGGCGGGTCGTCGCGAGGTCGGAGTGCCCGAGGTAGGCCTGGATCGTGACGACGTCGATGCCGGCCATCGCGAGCGACGTGCCCATCGTGTGGCGCAGGTCGTGCATCCGGAAGGCGACATCGAGGCCGGCGCCGGCGAGGGCCTTGCGGTAGCGCTGCATCATCGGCGTGCGAGCGACTGGCGCGCCCGTCTGAGGGTCAGCGAACACCGGATCCGTGGTGCGGTTCCATGCCGTCTCGCGACGCAGCGCCTCGAGCTCGCCGGCGACCTGAGGCGCCAGTGGGACGCTGCGCGCCTTCCGGGACTTCGGCGAGGTCTCCTTCCCCCGGACGATGTTGCGCTGCACGAGGACGCGCTGCGCCGTCCAGTCGACCGCCTCCCAGCGGAGCCCGCGCAGCTCGCCCTGACGCAGTCCCGTCATCGCGGCCGTGAGATACAGCGCGCGATCGACCTGGTGGTACGGGCCGTCAGGGACCGCCTCCACGAGGTCGTTGACTTCGTGGACACGCAGGAACCGCAGCGGCTCGATCGCCTCGTGGTCGCGGAGCGGTGGCAGGTCAACGGCCGGCATCGGGCTCGTCCTCGCCCAGCCCTTGCGAACCGCGTAGGTGATGAGCGTCGAGAGCGTCGTGATGTACGTGCGGACCGTCTTGACCTTCAGGCCGAGCCCCGTGAGGTGCGCAATCAGCCGCTCGACGTCGGCCGCGGCGATGTCGCGGACCGCCTTGTCGCCGAAGAACGGATCTAGGTGTACGCGGACGTGCATCGCGTAGTCCGTAGCGGTGGACTCCTTGAGGTCGCGGACGAGCAGGTAGGCGTCGAGGACCTCGCTGATCGTCTTGCCGCCGCGGAGCTTGTCCTGCGCCAGGCGCTCGATCTCGGTAGCCGTCAGCGCGGCCATCGCGTCGCGCAAGGCAACCTCGGCCTGCTTGGAGGTCATGCCGTCCGGCGTCCGCGGGCCGCGACGTGCTCCGAGAAGTCGGTTCACGCGGCGGCCGTCAACACGCCACTTCCCGTACCACGACTCGATCCCGGCGGCGCTGGTGCGCGTGTATAGCTGGCCGGTCCCGTAGGAGCGCCGCGCGCTCGTGGTGCGCAGGCACGTAGGCTGGTCGATGCTCATGAGGTGTAGTCCTCTTGGGCCATGGGGCCGGACGTTGGCGCGTCGCGGCCCCGCTTGATGTGAGCCACGACTCTACGCCTCGCCCGCGCCGTTTGCACGCACTCTGCGGTTCCTGGACATGTACTCGCCCAGCGTTCGGTAGGGCCCGTCCGGCTGACCGCTGAGGAGTCGCCGCACCCGAGCCGCCTCACGGCGGTGAGCGGGCGAGCAGGTCCGTGCACGCGGGTCCCGGTCGGACAGGTCCGCACCGCAGACCGAGCAGCGTCTCACCGGAACCTGACCGTCGGATCGCGCTCGATCGCATCGAAGTCGCGACCACGAAGCTCGAACTCGTTGGTGAAGAAGTACGCCACGACCTTGAGGACATCGGTGGGGAACCACATGAGACCATCGTCGACGCTGCCCCGCGTGAGGAAGGCGTAGTCCTCGATCATCCGCAAGGCCTGAGCCTGGATCTCGCGAATCTCGTCGCGAGACTTGAGCACGGTGTCGGCGGCTGCTTCCAACGTCGGCGGGTCAAGCCGATCCGCCCAGCGACGCAGCAGCGGTGCCAGGCTGCTGGGCGACATCTCGTCGAGCAGCCCGGCGACCGCGAGCGCTGCTCGCGCCTCGTCACTCATAGGCTCAGAACGCGGTCCACGATGTCATCGCCGGCCTCCACGCCGCGCGGCGAGTTCGGCGCGCTGGTGCGGGGTGAGCAGGGACACGCCATCGGGCAGCGGCAGATTCGCCGGGAACGGGTCGGCGTCGCCCTCGCCGATGAGCGGCACGCCCTTCGCGAGACCGCCGGCCGTCTCGGCAGCCGCCTGCGCGAGCACGGGCGGCACGCCTCGGCGCGCGCGGACATCGGCCTGCTGCCCCGGCGTGAGGAGCGACATCTCGGGCGGCAGCGGTTCGCGAGGCTCCGCGTGAAGGTGCGGAGCCAGCGACGCCGCTGGCCACGCCGTGTCGTCGAGCTCGCTCATGGCTTCACCGCCAGATCCTCGGGCGCGACGGCGTGCTCCTCGGGCGCCTGGCTGCCGCCTCGGGTTGCGTTCAGAGCATGCTCCAGCACACCCCGTGCCCCCTCGGCCCGCTGACGTGGCACGGCCACCGCATCTGCCCTGAAGGCCCGGGGAACGGACGACGTCATCGTCTTGTGGAGCCACACCTCCAAGTGGTCGTTCCTGTGCGCCTGGATCTCGAGCGCCGAGGCTTTCGCGAGCAAGACCTCGCGCTCCTCCAACGCCGCTGCGCGCTCGGTGGCGATCTGGCGCAGCCAGGTCTCGCCGTGCTCGCCGACGACGCCCAGGGCATCGATCAACGCGCCCTTGACTTGCTTCTTGGCCGCCTGCTCGACCTCGTGCTTGCCGGCCTGGACGGAGGCCAAGTGCTCTCGCAACTTGCGCTCCTCCTCACGCGCTTGCCGGCGGCGCGCATCCACGCCCCGATGCTCCTCGACCGCGCGCTCATGGGCCTCGCGCGCGGCCTCGAGCTCGGGGTAGTCGCTCAGAGGCACGAAGCCCGGGGTCGCCGCGGGCACCGCACCCATTCGCACCGCCTGCAGCTGGTGGTTGATCATCGTCGTCATCATTGCCTTTCGATTGAAGGTCTCGCCAGCACCACGTTGGTGGCGGCTTGCCGGTCAGCCAGCCGCGCGCGCAGGGCATCCGCGCGCTGCGGCATCGAGCCGCCCTGGTAGCCGGAATGGATCGCCCACGCCTCGGACTGCCCCTGCCACTGCTCCACGACGAGGCGCTGCGTCGGCGCGCCGGCACCGAGCAGCCTCGCGATCGCTCCCTGCTCCCAGTCCGGGAAGTCGCCGTGGCGTAGGGACCACACCTCGCGCAGAAACTCTCGGGCGGCGAGACTGGCGCGCAGCGCCCACACGCACGCGTACGCACCGAAGCGGTCATCCCAGCCGAGCGCCTGCCATGCGGGCGCCGCCACGACCTCGGCGATGTCTCCGCGATTGATCAGCATCGCGTCAGCGTCAACCCACACCGCAACGTCGTAGCGATCAAGCGCCTCGGCGAGCGCCCGTACCTTCCCCCACGACGGGTGCAGGCCTGCCACCGGCTCGACCAGCTCGACCGCATGGCCGTGGGCAGCCGCGTACTCGTGGAGCGCCGGCAGCGTGACCGGGCGAAGGATCTCGCACGGGCCGGTGAACATCGACAGCAGCACGACATGCGGGGGAGCCGTCATGAGAAGGCGGCCTCGTTGGCCCGCTGGTTGGCGACAGCGCGCGCGAGCTCGCGGCCGTCGATCTGCAAACTCAGCGGACGGCGCGAGGCGCGCTCGAATGCTGCCGACTGGCGGTCCAGGGCCGCGATGAGCGCTTGGAGACCGCCGCCTCGCATGACCGCCGTCGCCGCGGCGTCGTGCACGCGCGAGCCGGTCGGAAGCTGCACGACCTCAGGGCCGCGCTCGCCGACGATCGCCGCGCCGCCCTGCGCGATCGTGCCGCCCGTGGCCAGCTTCGGAATGTCCGGGATGTCGGGGATGCCAGGGAAGACCGTGACGCCCAGCACCTTCTTCTTGCCCGGCGTGACCGCGTTGATCGCGTGGAAACCCGTGTTGAACAGGCCGATGACCGTGTCGATGACCGACTTCCCGGCATCCTCGATCGTCTTGAAGTTCTTCACGATGAGCGCCACTGCCGGAACGAGCCCGAACGTCAGGATCCCGCCGAGCAACACCCAGTGCCCCTTGATCCAGGAGAAGGTGTCCTTCAGCGCGCCCCACGCCCCGTTGACCGCGTTGCGGAACGTCTCGGAGTGGTGGTAGGCGTAGACCAGGCCGGCCGCCAGCGCCGCGAGCCCGACGACGATCACGCCGATCGGGTTGGCGTCCATCGCTGCGTTCAGCGCCCAGAACCCGGTGGCGAACCCTTCCGTGACGGCCGTGGCGATGGCCTGCGCGATCGCCCATGCCTTCATCGCCGCGATGTACGCCGTGACAGGCCCGACGAGCGTCAGGACCGCCTCCTTGTTCTTCGCGATCCAGTGCACGAGCGATCCGATGTCGCCGGCCAGCGCGGTGACCTGATGCGCGACGGGACCGAACACGCGCTTCGCCGTGGCAGAGATCTGCGGCCAGTGCTTCGCCGCGGAGTCCGCGATAGAGGCGATCGCGCTCGCAGCCTTGGCCATGATCGGCAGCACGACCTTGCCGACCTTCTCCTCCATCAGCTGCAGCGACGCCTTCGCACGATCGAACTGCCCGGCCGTGGACTTCGCGTAGGCGGCGCTCTGCCCGCCGAACTTCTTCGTCACGAGGCCCAACGCCTCCGTGCGCGTCGCCTGCGTGTCCTGAGCCTTGGCGACCTTCAGTGCCGCGGCGCCGGCGGCGGTGTTGCCTGCCGCGCCCAGCGTCGTTGAGCGTCGCAGCGCGTCCTGCGCGGTCGTGACCGCAGGGATGTACTGCCCGGCGGCCTTCCCGAGCCGCGCGACGCGTGTCGCCGCGGAGTCCAGCGCGCGCGCATGCTGCATCTGCGCGGCCGTCGCGAGCTTCGTCGCGGCAGAGCTCGCGCCCGTCGAGGCCTTCAGCTTGTCCTGCGCCGCGGTGACGGGCTTGACCTCGATGCCGAGGCGCTTCAGTCCAAGAAACGAGCCGTTGTAGACGCGCGCCAGGAGGCTCTGCGCCCCGGCGAGGCCGATGCCCTTCGAACGGGCCACGTCCATCGCCTGCGCGTCGAGCTTGCGGGCCTTTGCCACGCTCCCCGTCGTGCGGATCAGGTTGCCCAGCGACGCCGTCAGATCGGACTTCGCGAAGCCCGACGCGCGAGAGGTCTTGTCCAGCCACTCGTCGATCTCCCTAGAGTGCGCGCCCCACGACAGGCCGGCGTCCTTGACCGTGTTCGCGA
The DNA here is from genome assembly GCA_036271815.1 of Solirubrobacteraceae bacterium. Taxonomy (GTDB): domain Bacteria; phylum Actinomycetota; class Thermoleophilia; order Solirubrobacterales; family Solirubrobacteraceae; genus CADCVQ01. The sequence continues at coordinate 1,136 of DATAZX010000061.1, read as the reverse complement.
GCTTGAGCTGCTCGGCCTCGGCCTTGACGGCCTCCTCGGTGACGTCCTTTAGCCCGAATGCGAGCGCGCTGATCCCGGCGATCTCCCCGAGGCCTTTCCCGGCCTCGCGGATGCGGCTGAACGCGTGCTCGGTCTCGGCGCCGAAGGCTTCAGCATGCTTGCCGGCGCTCGCCGTCGAGGTCGCGATCCTCGTGGCCGCGACCTCCGTGCTCGCAGCCGCAACCCTCGTGCTCGCCGTCAGCGCGATCTGTGCCTGGTCGACGCGCACGAGCGCCGCGCGCGCCTGCAACGAATCCTCGCCGTACTTCTGGACGGCGACTGCGGCCTTCGCGACCGCGGACTCCAGCGCGACGGCCTTCGCGCGCGCCTCGACCTGCGCGGTGCTGACACCGTCGACCGCCGCGGCCGTCTTGTTGAAGCCCGCGGCGACAGCCTGCTCGCCCTGGAGCTTCAGCCGGAGGAGAACGTCTTCGGCGGCCATCAATCGCCTTCCTGGATCACGAGACAGTGCGCCGTCAGCACATGGCGCAAGGCCGTCTTGACCAGATCAACAAGCTCGGCGTCCAGATCGGGCCGGACCACCATGTCAATGAGCTCCTCGAGGCGGGGAAGAGCCGCGGTGCCGAGCTCGACGCACACGCCGATCACCTCGCCGGCGGTGAGACGCATGACGGCCGCCGCGACGTCATCCATCGTGACACGCGCAGCGGTCTGCTGATCGCCGTCGAGGTCGAGGTCGTGCGCGAGATCGATCAGCGAGGCCGAGACGATCTCGCCACAGCGCTGCCTGAGGTCGATCACCTCAGTCGCTGGCACGGATCGCATGTCTGAGCGTGGTGGTCATGTTCGCGCGGCATGGGTTTGCCCCAAGCGATGCGCACAATAGGCGAGAAGGAGGACGACCTTTCTGCGTAACGAAGTAGTGCAACCGTCGGTTGCACTAATGCAACCATTGGTTACACAACGCGAACCGCCCGCCCCAGCGGAAACTGGGACGGGCGGCAGAACGAACATGAGCGCAGGACCACAGAGGCAGCGATCGGTGGTGAATCTACTCGCCTCGCACGACGGACGCTCCGGAAGCGCATCCACGGCCCCGATCGGAAGGGACACGCTCAGCGCTACCGCGTGGCGCG
>DATAZX010000060.1:0-17532 GCA_036271815.1 Solirubrobacteraceae bacterium | reverse complement strand
CGCCGTGTTCGGGGTCGCTCGCCGTGTTCGGGCCTCGCGTCTGTCAGATCGTGCAGACGCTCGCGGCACCCGGCGCCTGGACGACGTACGGGCGCGACGCGAGCGCGTCGGCGAGCGGGCGCAGGTCGACCGCCCGGCCGGGCGGGACCGGCAGGACGCCGACGACGACCCACGTCCCGGCGAAGCGCCGAGCGCTGATCGTCAGCGCCTTGACGCGCCCCGCCCGCACGCGCAGGCCGCCGGCAGGCACCGGGCCGCTGGATCCCGTCCACGGGTGATGGCAGGTGCTCGTCGCCGCGCTCGCCGGGCTCGCCGGGCCGAGCGCCAGCCCGCCGGCACGCACGAGCGTGTCGTCGGCGAAGGTGCGTGCGTCGGGGGACGCGCGCACGAGCTGCGCCGGGGTGTACGCGGGGTTGCCGTGCAGGCCGTCGAGCGCGTCGAACCAGTGCCCGGCCTCGAGGAACGGCGCGGCGAGCGGTGCGATCTCGAAGCGCGGGTCGACGCGCGCGCGACCGAGCAGGTCGATCGCCCCGAGCGACGCGCGCACGCGCTCTGAGCGCTGCAGGAACAGCGAGCGGCCGTCCTTGAAGGCGATCTTGTTGTCCTTCGAGAACCCGAGCAGCGCGAGCAGGATCACGACGTACGGCGCCCACGCGCGGATCTTCCAGCCGCGCGCCGCCTCGACGAGCATGAGCAGCAGGAACACGAGCCCGACCGTCAGGTAGCGCGACGACGAGGCCGGCGCGACGTCGTGGCGCGAGAGCGCCGTCAGGCCGTAGAAGACGACGAGCACGGTCGCGATCGCGGCGAGGCGCACGCGCGACGCCGCGGTCACCCGGTACGCGCGATAGGCGAGGACGACCAGCAGCAGGATCAGCAGGTCCTGGCCGGGCTCGACCTGGCGCTTGCCGATCAGCGCGCCGGTGGCCTCGCTCATCGCGGTCCACGCCCACAGCGCGCTGATCGCGAGGTCGTGGTAGTCGGCGCGGCTGACGCCGTAGAAGACGTACCACACGATGTACAGGCCGAACGGCACGCCGACGATCCACATCCGGCGCCGGCCCTGCGCCGTCAGCATGAGCTCGACCGCGACCCCGACGAGCACCGGGATCCCGAGCCCCGACGAGCACAGCGACGCGACCACCAGGCCGCAGACGATCCGGTCGTCGCGCCGGCTCGGGCCGCGGTCGAGCACGTGGAACGCCGCCACGCCGGCGACGATCGACGCCATCTGGCCGGCCTGGCCGGCGATCAGGAAGTTCTCGTAGGCCAGGCCCGAGAGCAGCGCGAACGCCGCGACGCCGACGGCCACCCCGACGCCGACCCGCACGCGCGCGGTGACGAACAGCAGCACGCCGAGCCCGAGCTGCAGCGCGACGAGCGGCAGCATCATCAGCCCGTAGTGGACGAACCCGCCGAGCTTCAGCAGCACGAGGAAGACGGCGAGCAGGAGGATCGAGAGGTGCTCGTTGTGCGGGGCGAGCAGGGACGGCGCACCCGGGCCGCGACGCTCGGTCACGACGATCCACTCGTCGAGGTTGAACGTCATCCCGCGCGTGAGGAAGAGCATCAGCGCGGCGACCGCCACGAGCAGCACGGCGAGCAGGACGTACCAGACGATCGGGTGGCGCGACGGCTCGTGGCGCGGGCGCTCGGGCTTCGCGTCCGCGCGGGCCGCAGCGGGCAGGTCGGCGGGCACGGTCGCGGGTGCGGCGGTCAGCGCCCCCGCGACGTCGGGCTCGGGTCGCCGGTTCGCGCGCATGCTCGGCGAGACCATAGCGCCGGCCCCGACGCGCCTGCGCGGGCGGCGGCGACCCGTCAACATCGTGGGCGTGGCGTTGCCGATCTTCACCGAGCGACTCGCGATGCGGGCCTACGTGCCCGACGACCTCACCCAGCTGCACGAGGTCCTCTACGGCGACCCCGCGGCGATGGCGCTGCTCGGCGGCGCGCGCGACCTCCCGGGGACGCGCGCGTCGATCGAGCGCTCGATCCTGCAGCAGGAGGTCGGCGGCTACTCGTTCTGGCCCGTGTTCGAACGCGAGTCGGGGCTGCTGATCGGCGAGGCGGGCCTGTTCCCGCTCGCGCCGGGCGGGTCCGACATCGCGCTCGGCTACGCGTTCGGGCGCAGCTTCTGGGGCCGCGGCTATGCGACCGAGGCGGGCACGTCGGTCCTCGCCGAGGCGTTCACGGCCCTCGGCCTCGAGCGCGTGGTCGCGATCACGCGCGAGGCCAACAGCCGCTCGCGCCACGTCCTCGGCAAGCTCGGGTTTCGGATGGACGGCATCCGCCACATCTGGGGCGCCGAGCAGCTGTACTTCGAGCTCGAGCGCGAGACGTGGGCGGCCGTGTAGCTACGGACCGTCAGCTCAGGAACGGCGCCGGTGACGCGGCCGGGCGATCGCCGTACGATGGCGGCGACCGGCCGCCGCCTTCAGCCCCGGCGGCGCCAGACCTCGGTCTCCGTGCGGTAGCGCAGCGTGACGGGGCCGGCGTCCGCCAGGCCGCGCAGCGCGGCGAGCAGCTCGTCGCGGGGTGCCGGCTCGAGCGCGGCCACGAAGCTCACCGAGCCGAAGCGGTCGGCGAGGCCGTCGCCGTCGAGGCGCTGCTCGTTGTCGAAGCGCCGCTGGACGGCGGCCTCGAAGAGCCCGCTGTACAGCGGCGCGCGGCGCCACTCCTCCGAGGCCTGCGCCGGCGCGTCGCCGCGGTGCGGCGCGAGCAGCGCCTGGATGCGCTGATGGATCTCGTCGTCCATGCGGCGGCGGTTCCACAGCACGACGAGGACCCCGCCGGGTCGCAGGACGCGGTGGATCTCGGGCAGCGCGCGGTCGTGGTGAAACCAGTGAAACGCCTGCGCGACGCAGACGGCGTGGGCCGTCGCGTCGCCGGCGGGGATCTGCTCGGCCGTCCCGTCGACGACGTGCACGCGCGCGTCGGGCGCGATCAGCGCCCGCATCTCGGCGATCGGCTCGACGGCGAGCACGTCGTACCCGCGCGCCGCGAGCATGCGGGTGAGCTTCCCGGTCCCGGCCGCGAGATCGATGACCTGCGGGCCGAGGTGGCGCGCGAACGCGTCGATCGCGGCGTCCGGGTACCCGGGCCGGCCGCGCTCGTAGGCGTCCGCCGCACGGGCGAAGCCGGTCGCGGCGGCGGGGTGGATCTCGTGCTCGGTGGGCATGACCGCTGAGGGTAGAGCCCGCGCCTCGGTATCAGCATCGTGTCGAATGGTCCCCGCTATCCGGGCACTATTCGACATCCGTCCGCTCGGCGGCGGACCCGCGCAGCTCGTGGCCCGAGGTGAGACGGGTCGGCGTCGAGGATCCGCGCCATCGGCGGGGAGTCGATCGGCACGCCGCGGACGCCGGGCCGCTACGCCAGCAGCGGCGTGATCGCATCGACGACGAGCTCCGCATGCCCCGGCGCGGCGGCGGTGATCTCGGCGCCGAGGATCGTGCAGGCAGACGCGAGCTCCGCGAGCAGCGCGCGCAGCTCGGTGGGCGACAGGCCGCCGTCGACCGGGAAGCCGGCCGGATGGACCTCCGGGTCGAGCACGTCGAGGTCGATGTGCAGGAACAGCTCGAGCCCCGCCGCCTGCTCGGCGCGCTCGATCCGCGTCACGCCCGCGCGGTCCAGCGCCACGCGCTCGGGACCCTCGACCTCGCGCACGCCGTGCGTGATGACGCGCGGCGGCTCGGGACCGGCGCCGAAGCCCGTGTCCCACAGCCCGCACGCCCCCGCGAGGCTCATCCCGGAGAGGTAGCCGCTGCTCGTCGTGCCGGGCGTGTGGAAGTCCGCGTGCGCGTCGAGCCACAGGACCGACGCCCGCGGGTGGTGGCGGACGATCACCGGCAGCGTCGCGACGGCGATCGAGCACTCGGCCGCGAGCAGGATCGGGACGCGCCCCGCGACGATCGCGTCGTCGAGCTGGCCGCCCGCCTCGAGCAGGCAGCCGTGGGCGTCGCGCAGGTCCTCGGCCCAGCCCCGCGTCGCCGGCTCGCCCGCCTCGCCGACGATCCGCGCGTCGAGCAGCTCGGCGAGCTCGCGCGCGCCCGCCGCGCCGTCCGCCGCGCGGTCGGACGTGCGGCACAGCAGCGCGACTATCTGTCGCTCCACCGGGGCTCTCGGCGCTCGAGGAACGCGGCGATGCCCTCGCGTGCGTCGTCGGAGGCGAGCGCGACCGAGAGCTGCTGCGACAGGACCGCGAGCGCGTCGTCGAGCGCCATGTCCTGCGTGCGCCGCAGCGCGTCCTTGCCCAGGCGCATCACGAACGCCGACCTGCCCGCGATCTGGGCCGCCCACGCGGCAACCGCCGCGTCGAGCTCGTCCGGCGCGACGACGCGGTTGACGATCCCGATCCGCCGCGCCTCGTGCGCGTCGATGCGGTCGCCGAGCAGCAGCAGCTCGCTGCAGGCCTTCGGCCCGACGTTGCGCGCCAGCAGCGCCGACACCATGAACCCGAACAGCCCGACGTCGACCTCCGGCGTGCCGAACGTCGCGCGCTCGCTCGCGACGACGAGGTCGCACGCGAGCGCGAGCCCGAGGGCACCGGCGAGGACGTGCCCGCCAGCCGCGCAGACGACCGGCTTGCCGAGCTCGCCGATCAGCTTGAACAGCCGCGGGAAGAGCGTGACGTCGGCCTCGGCGAAGTGGGCGAGGTCGCCGCCGCTCGAGAACACCGTCGGGTGCGTCGAGGCGAGCACGACGCAGCGCACGCCGCCGTCGTCGCGGGACCGCTCGAAGGCCGCCAGCAGCTCGGTCAGGACGAGGTCGGAGAGGGCGTTGCGCGCGTCCGGCCGGTCGAGCGAGATCGTCGCCACCGCGTCGGCGACCTCGTAGCGCAGCGTGGCGTACGGCACGCGCGCAATCTACAAGCGCCCCCGCCGCAGCGCCCGTCAGCCTGGATCCGGGCTCAGGGCGCGTCGCCGGGGCGGGTCGTCGTGGCGAGCCGCTGCGACGCGCCCGAGCGCAGGATCCCCAGCACGAGCCGCGGCGCGACGATCCGCGCCGCCGCCGCGATCCAGTAGGCCCGCGGCACATAGCGCTCGGCACTGCCGCCCGGCCCGGCGTCGACGATCGCCTCCGCCACGCGCTCGGGCGTCGAGACGATCCAGCGCGTCAGCCGGCGCTCGACGAGCTCGCGCTGCGGAAAGCCCTCCGTCGCCACGAAGCCCGGGAGGACGAGCCCGACGTGGACGCCGTGCGCGGCCTCCTCGAGGTGCAGCGCGTCCGTCCAGCCGGCGAGCGCGAACTTCGCCGCCGAGTAGGCGCCCGTGCCCGAGCGGGCGACCCGTCCCGCGGTGCTCGCGACGTTGACGATCGCGCTCGGCGCGCTGCGGCGCAGCAACGGCAGCAGCGCCTCGGTCACCCGCACCTGCGCGTCGAAGTCGAGCTCCATGTGGCGCCGGACGTTCTCCCAGCCGCCCTCCTCGAACGTCGCGCGCCACGACGCGCCCGCGTTGTTGACGAGCAGGTCCAGGCGCCCGTGCTCGGCCTCGACGACCGCCGCGATCCGCGCCGGCGCCTCGGGGTCGACGATGTCCGCCGCGATCGCGGTCGCGCCGCCGAGCTCGGCGGCGAGCGCGTCCAGGCGCTCCCCGCGGCGGGCGACGAGCACGAGCCGCGCGCCGGGCTCGCGCGCCAGGCGCCGCGCCGTCGCCGCGCCGATCCCGCTCGACGCTCCCGTGACGAGGGCGATCACGTCGCGGGGGCCGTCGGCGGTGGATAGACCTCGAGCGTCAGCGTGAGGAACGCCTCCGCCGCAGGCGACGGCCGGCGCTCGGCGCGCGACGCGAGCGTGACGTCGCGCGTCAGCGGCGGCTGGACGAGGGCGCAGACCGCGACCTGCGAGCCGGGTCCCTCGGCATCCGAGCGCGGCAGGATCGCGACGCCGAGCCCGCGCGAGACGAGGCTGCGGATGCGCCGGCTCTCGTTGGACTCGAGCGTGATCCGCGGCTCGAAGCCGGCGTCTGCCGCCGCCGACATGAGCAGCTCGCGCAGGCGCGCGCCCTCGCGGAAGCTGATGAACGGCTCCCCCGCGAGATCGCGCAGCCGCAGTCCGTCGCGCGTCCCGAGCGGATGGTCCGTCGCGAGCACGACGACGAGCTCCTCGCTGACGAGCCCGCACAGCGTCAGGCCGCGGCTCTGGATGCGCTCGGTGACCGACAGGAACGCGAGGTCGATCTCGTCCTCGCGCAGCATCGCGGCGAGCTCCTCGCTGGACTGCTCGCGCACCGTGAGCTCGATCGCCGGGTAGCGCGCGTGGAACGTCGCGAGCAGCAGCGACAGGTCGATCGGACCCATCGTGTGCAGCGCCCCGACGGACAGGCGACCGGCCTGCACCCCGGCCAGCGACTGCAGCTCGGCCTGGCCGGCGTCGAGCTCGGCCAGCGCCCGGCGCGCACGGGCGACGAGCACCTCGCCGGCCTCGGTCATCGACACGCGCCGTGTCGTGCGCTGCACGAGCGCGAGGCCGAGCTCCGCCTCGAGGCTGCGAATCTGCTGCGACAGCGCCGGCTGCGCGACGTGCTCGCGAGCGGCCGCGCGCGTGAAGTGCCGCTCGTCGGCGAGCGCGACGAGATAGCGAAGCTGGCGAAGATTCATGCGCGTACCTTATGAGGATCCGTCGATATGAGTCTTGGACATCTGGATTGCCTCCCGGCATTCTTCACCGTGTTGCCTCCTCCCGCCATCGCGCCCCGTCGGACAGACCACCTCCCGTCCGGCGGGGCCGCGAGGCAAGCTTCTCCCCTCGCTCGTAGCTGAGCCGGCCGAGCCGCCGCGCGCAGGTCCGGGGCTATCGTGCTCCGAGGCCACCGACAGAGGAGCGCACAGCCATGGGAGTTCTCGATGGGAAGGTCGCGATCGTGACCGGCTCGGCGCGCGGCATCGGCCGTGCGACCGCGGAGCTGCTCTCGGAGCACGGCGCGAGCGTCCTGATCAACGACCTCGACGGCGACCTCGCCGAGCAGACCGCCTCGCAGATCGCCGGTGAGACCGTCGTGCATGCCGGCGACCTGACCGCGCCCGGCGCCTGCGACGCACTCGTGCAGACGGCGGTCGACGCCTGGGGCAAGCTCGACATCGTCGTCAACAACGCCGGCTACACGCTCGACGGGATGCTGCACAAGATGTCCGACGACCAGTTCCAGCGGATGCTCGACATCCACACGGTCGTCCCGTTTCGCGTCTGCCGGGCCGCCGCGCCACACCTGCGCGAGCCGGCGAAGGCCGAGCGCGAGCAGGGCGTCGAGGTGTTTCGCAAGATCGTCAACGTGTCCTCGATCTCCGGCACGATGGGCAACGCCGGCCAGGCGAACTACGCGGCGGGCAAGGCCGCGGTCGTCGGGTTGACGAAGACGCTGGCGAAGGAGTGGGGCCAGTTCAAGATCAACGTCAACGCGGTCGCGTTCGGCTTCATCGACACGCGCCTGACGGCCGCCAAGGACGGCGACAACACGATGCAGATCGCCGGCGAGACCGTCCAGCTCGGGATCCCGCAGCAGCTGCGCGAGATGTCGTCGTACGTCATCCCGCTCGGCCGGCCGGGGACGGCGGTCGAGGCCGCGGGCGGCGTGTTCTTCCTCTGCTCGCCGTGGTCGAACTACGTCCACGGGCAGACGCTGAACGTCACCGGCGGGCAGTTCACGGGCATGACGACCTGACCGGAGTGCGACGGCGCGGGTCGGCGACGGCATTCGGGGGCGTCGCTCGACGGACGCGCCGGATATGACGAATTCCGATCTGCGGGTTTCCGACAATCGGATCTAGGAGTAGGCTCCGCGACCATGAAGGTCGTCAAGTCCCGAGCCGAGCGCAGATCGCCCTTCGGCATGGGCGGCGCCGCCGAGGTCTCGCCGACGACGACCGGCGCGGAGAACATCTACATGGGCGTCTTCCGCGTTCCCGCCGGGGCGCAGTCGATGCCCCACTACCACGCCGATTGCGAGTCGGCGCTCTACCTGCTCTCCGGCCAGCTGAACATGCGCTGGGGCGAGGGTCTCGAGCACGCCGTGAGCCTCGAGCGGGGCGACATGGTGTACGTGCCGCCGCGCGAGACGCACCTGCTCGAGAACCCCTCCGAGGAGCAGGAGGCCGAGTACGTCGTCGCCCGCGACACCGCGGACGAGCACTCGGTCGAAGTGCCCTGGGCGACGTAGCCCCACGGTCTCGTCGCGGGCTCGCACGACGCCCAGCAGACTCCCAGCAAGGGCCTCCACGATCCGCCTCGTCGCAGCACCCACCCAGGACGAGGAGGAAGTCCCATGCAGCGCACCACCCCACGCACACGATCGAGATTGGCCTCGACGGCCGTCGTCGCGATCGGCGGGCTGTCGCTCGTCGCCGGCGCCCAGGGCAGCACGGCGGCCACGAGCCGCACCGCCACGGTGCGGCTCAGCGGCGGGCACAAGACCGACTCGCGCGACGGCGGGCGGCCGGTCGTGCTCGTCGCGGCCGCGCTCGGCGTGCCGACATCGGTCTTTCGCACGGCGTTCTCCGGCGTCACCCCGGCGCCCGCCGGCTCGGAGCCCGATCCGGCGCAGGTGCTGCGCAACAAGGCGGCGCTGCTGAAGGTGCTCGCGCCCTACGGCGTCACCAACGAGGCGCTCGACGCCGCGTCCAACCACTACCGCTTCGACGGCGCCGCGGGCGAGACGTGGCCGCAGACCGCCGCGACCGCGCGCGCGGTGGTGCGCGACGGCAAGGTCGTGTCGGTGCGGATCGTCAAGGCCGGCGCGGGCTACAGCTCGACGCCGCACGTGAGCGTCGCCGGCTATCCGAAGGCCAGGGTCCGCGCGACGCTCTCCTACGGCAGGGACCTCGCGACCAACGGCAGCGTGTCGAAGCTGACGCTCGTGACGGGCTGAGCTCAGCGGCCGCGGCGGGCGCGCTCGGCGCGCTCGCGGCGCGCTCGCTCGCGCTCGGCGGCGTCGCGCTCCGTGGCGCCGGCCGCTGGACGCTCGCGCTGCGCAGGGCCGCGCGAGGAGCGCGGCTGCGGGTCGGGAGGTGCCCCGGAGCTCGGAGCTCGAGGCTCCGAAGCCCGGACCGCTCCCTCCTCGCGACTGCCACGAGCGGCGGCGGTCGAAGGGTCGGGCCGCGCGGGGCGCCTGGCTCGGGCGGGGCGGGGCTCGCGCGCCGGGCGGGGCTCGCGCGCAACCCGCCCGCCGCCGCTCGTCCCGCGGCGCCGTGCCGGCGAGAGCATGTTCGCGACGCCCGCCGCGACCGCGGCCACGAGCGCCAGCACGATCCAGTCGAGCACCGGCACGTAGCGCGCCGTCGCCTTGATCCCGCCGGTCACGTACGTGCACGTCCGCGTGAGCGGCGGGGAGAACGACGGCGACGAGCTCGCGCTGCTGCCCGCCGGGAGCGTGCTGAGATCGGGGCACGCGTTGCCGATCGGCGTGATCAGCCAGACGACGAGCAGGCCGGCGACGAAGATCGCCAGCGCGAGGCGCAGGGGGCCTCGCCAGCCGGAGGTGGGTGCGCGCTCTGGCATCCGTGCGCAGGCTATCCGCGCGCGGCCGACGCGAGCGCAGCAGCAGCGGCGGATACGCTGCGCCACCCGGTGGCGATCGCGACGAAGCCCACTCCCCTCACCCTGCCGCTGCCCGGCGGCAGCGTCGGCGCGACCGTGCGCGTGAGCCCGCTGCGCTGCGGCGAGGTGCTGCTGCCGCCGCGCGCCTTCGACCGCCCCAGCGGGCCGCTCTCGCAGCTGCGCGCGATGGGTCCCACGGTCCCGAGGTCGCGTTGGAGCTGGGCGCCGGTGCCGGTCTTCCTGATCGAGCATCCGACGGCGGGCCGGCTGCTCGTCGACACGGGCTTTCACGCCTCGGCGCAGGACGACCCGCGGACGAGCCTCGGGCGTCGCCAGGCGTTCGTCCTGCCGGCGCGCCAGGCGCCGGGCGAGTCGGCGCCCGAGCAGCTGCGCGCCCGCGGGATCGATCCGGCGCAGATCGAGCTCGTCGTCATGACCCACCTGCACAACGACCACGCCAGCGGCGCGATCCAGTTCCCGGAGGCGACGTTCGTCGTCGACGGCGCCGAGTGGGTCGCGGCGAGCGCGGGCGGCTTCGCGGAGGGCTATCGCCGCGAGCACTACGACCAGCCGCTGCGGTGGCACACCGTCGACTACGCCGCGGCCGGCGCGGGTCCGCATGGCGCCTTCGAGCGGACGCTCGACCTCTTCGGGGACGGCTCGGTGCGCCTGCTGGCGACCCCCGGCCACACGCTCGGCCATCAGTCGCTGCTGCTCGCGCTCGAGGGTCGCGAGCTGCTGCTGACCGGGGACGCGGCCTACACGAGGCGGACGATCGACGAGCATCTCGTGCCGATCTTCTGCGCCGACGCCGCCCGCTACCGCCACTCGCTCGCACAGGTCCACGCGCATGCCGCAGAGCACCCCGACACGATCGTCGTACCCGGTCACGACGCCGAGCTCTGGCCGCGGCTGCAAGCCACGTACTTCTAGCTCCCGGGCCGCAACCCGGACGGCGGCGGCGCGTTGGGTGGTCCAGATGGTCCGCCCCACCCTCACCGTGCTGCTCGTCGCGGCGACCGTCGCGCTCGCCGGGTCCCAGGCCGCCGACGCTCGTTCGATCGTCATCGCGACCGGGACCGGCAAGCTCGTCTTCACCGACGTCCCGGCGAACAAGGTCGTGGCTCGCATCGACCTCGGCGCGCCGACGCGTGCCGTCGCCGCGTCGCCCGACGGGTCGCGCGCGTTCGTCGCCGCCGGTCGCCGCGTCGTGGTCGTCGACCTCGCGACCCGCGCCGTCACGAGCGGCCTCGATCTCAAGGGCGCGATCGGCTCGCTCGCCCTGACGCAGGACGGCACGCGGCTGCTGGCCGCACGGCGCGGCGCGATCGACGTGATCGACACGGCGACGATGGCGCGTGTCGGCTCGGTCAACCTGAAGGGCGCGAAGCCGGGTGCGGTCGCCGTCTCCGCCGACGGGCTGCGCGCCGCGGTCGTGCTGGGGCGGCGGGTCGGCTTGGTCGACCTCCTCGCGCGGCGGCTCACCCATCGCACGGGCAAGGCCACGTTCGGCAAGGGCACCCACGTCCCGGGCGGAGTCGGGTTCCCGGCTTCGGGCTCCGTCATGTGGGTCTCGACGACCGACGGCGTGCTCAGCGCGCTCGATCGCGTGACCGGGTACCGGCGGGCGAAGGTGGACCTCGAGCCCGGCGTCGGCGCGTCGCTCGCGATCTCGCCGGAGGGCAATCGCGCCGCGGTCGGCGCGAACCGGGGCGGGCATGCGGCCGCGATCGTGAACCTGACGTCGCGACGACTGCTGGCGCGCGTGCGCACGGGCGTGGGGCCGGGTGCGCCCGCCTACGCGACCGAGGACGCGCGGCTGTACGTCGGCGACGGCTCGGGCCAGACGGTGTCGGTGTTCTCGACCCTGAGCTACAAGCGCCTCGGCGTGCAGCGGCTGGGTCGCGGCACGCGCCCGCGCGCGCTCGCCGTGCAACCCGGGCTCGCCGTGAAGATCGGCACCGCCGGCCCGGACGACATCACCGGGACGCGCGGCCGCGACCGCATCGAGGGCCTCGCCGGCGACGACGTGCTGCACGGCGGTCGCGGCAACGACCTGCTGTTCGGCGGCCTGGGCAACGACGTGCTCGGCGGCGGCGCGTCCAACGACGTGCTCGACGGCGGCGACGGGAACGACCAGCTCGCGGGGCAGGCAGGCAACGACAGCCTGCTCGGCGGCAGCGGGATCGACGCGATGTTCGGCGGCACCGGCAACGACCAGCTCGACGGCGGTCCCGACAACGACTACCTGGATCCCGGCGACGGCGACGACGTCGCGCACGGCGGTGCGGGCAACGACAAGATCGTCGAGAGCGGGCTCGGCAACGACATCCTGCTCGACGGCGGCGACGGCGACGACTTCGTCGACGGCAACCGCGGCTCGGACACGATCGCGGGTGGCAACGGCAACGACACGCTGCGCGGGGGGCCGGGGTCAGAGAAGATCGACGGCGGGAGCGGGGACGACACGATCGACGGCGGCACGGGCGGCGACTACATCTACGGGCGCGACGGCGACGATGCCGTGCGCGGGGACGCGGGCCGCGACCACATCCTGACGGCCGCCGGCAACGACACGGTGGACGGCGGGTCGGGCGACGACTACATCTCGACGTCGAGCGGCGACGACGAGATCGTCGGCGGGCCGGGGGCCGACACGATCAACGCGGGGGCCGGCAACGACGTCGTGCGCGTCGCCGACGACGACGCGGACGTGGTCGACTGCTCGACGGGCGACGACACCGTGTACGTCGAGAGCACCGCGGCGGCGCGCGACACGCTGCGCAGCTGCGAGACGGTCATCCAGATCCCGCCGGAGCCCTCGACGGATGCGCCGGCGACGTCGACGACGATCGCGGGCACGGCCGGCAACGACGTGCTGGCAGGTGGCCCCGAGAAGGACTCGATCTTCGGCGCGGACGGCAACGACGAGCTCTACGGCAACGACGGCGACGACTACGTGGACGGCGAGAACGGCGACGACGTGCTGCACGGCGGGCTCGGCAACGACGAGATGTACGGCCGGCGCGACAACGACGTCGTGCTCGGCAACGAGGGCGACGACTTCCTCAACGGCGACCGTGGCAACGACACGATCTCCGGCGGCCCCGGCAACGACCGCATCTACGGCGGCCTGGACTCCGACACGATCTCGGGAGACGACGGCGACGACCGCATCAACGTCGTCGACGGCGCGGTCGACCGCGTGGACTGCGGTGACGGCAACGACACGGTGTTCGCGGATGCGATTGACGTGGTCGCGGCGAACTGCGAGGTCGTGCGGCGGTGAGATGCCTTGTGTCAACGTCATGCCGTGGCTGGCGCGTTGCCGCTCGGTGTTTGGTGGTGTCGTAGCGCGCGTTGTGTTGCCAGCAGCGCCAGAGAACACGTCGCCCGCGCCGACCGTGCTGAGGATGCGTCCCCAGGCACGGCCGAGGATGCGGATGGTGTGGGTGTGCTCGCAGTCACGGGCGCGGGCCGATGGCGCGTGCCCAGGGTGCCAGGGCTCTGTCGGTGAGAACGCTGCAGTGGCCGCGCAGCCGCGTGTTGCAGGCCGGCAGAAGGTGGCGTGGCGGCGTTACCCGATTTCGATCGCGACGGGTGCCATGCCGGCGTCGGCGGCGAGGCTGTCTCGGGTGGGTAGCGGGCACGGTCATCGCTGATCTCGGCGAGCACGCCGGCGGCACTGATGGCGCTGCGCTTGGGATCCTTGAAGAAGATGGGTCCGTCGGGGTGCGTGCGCACGGCGCCTGCGATCTGGCTGGTGAGCCGGCGGATCTGCTCGACCATCAGGCGCAGCGTCGTGACGAGGCCGAGAACGCTGGCGCGTCGTGCGTCGGCCTCGAGCTCGTCGATGACGGCGACGGGCGCGCAACGCAGACGCGTGAGGAGCTCGTCGATGGGTCTGCGGCCACTGTAGGCGTGGCGTGCGAGGAATGTGTCCAGGCGCTTGGGTCCCTGGGCTGCGTGCGTCAGCCGGGCTGGGATTGCGCTCAGGAGCGCCAGGCCGATCGGGCTGTCGAGCAGGAGCAGCGGAGTTGTCGTGTTGCATCAGTCAGAATCGGGAAGCACGCAGAATTGCCTCGACGAGCGTTATGTGCGGTCGTTGGTCGCGTTGCTTCGCCTGGCGTTCTTCACAGTGGATGGCCAGTGCTCCGGCCGTACTCGATGCGAACCACGACGACCTCCTGGGTATCCTCTCGAACCCGATAGAGGACGCGATAGTCGCCCCGCCGCCCTGCCCAGATTCCGGTGAGATCACCGCGAAGCGGCTTGCCAACGCGCCGCGGTTCGCGTACGAGGGCCGTTGTGAGGAAGTTGATGACTTCGGCTGCCACCGCCTCGGGGAGGCGTTCCGTCAGCGCCCGGCAAACGGGCGGGGTCAGGACGAGTTCGTACTCCCCCGTGTTCGAGCCCCCTGCCAGATTCGCGAGAAGCCACGTGAGTATCAATGGACCCGTGCCAATCTGTGCCACGACGGCCGCTTCAGCCGCGGTACTTCGGGCATGTACGTCGCCGAATCCAACCGTGGCAACAGTCGCCACGCTGAGGTACACCCAGGTCAGGGGAGTCTCTTCGTTTCCGCCGAGCGAAAACGCTGAAGGGTCGACGCGGTGAATCACCGCGTATAGCGCGCCGAAGCCGATTATCTGCAGATAGATGAGAGCGAGGAGATACACAGAACGCTTGGCTCGTCGGTCATTCGCGAGGGCCCACTCTGATGGGATCCCGAACCGACGCGGGTTCAGGTCACTCGTACGCCATTCGTCGTCGCCGAGTACCATCCGGCGTAGTACGGCGATGAGAAGGATGGCGAGCACGCAGCCTGCGGTAAGCACCCCGAGCGTCACCGTCAGGACGTCGGACGCGGGAAGCGATAGCGCTCCGACGGCGCAAGCCGTCGTCACGACGGGCAACGTAAATGCCGGCAATGCCGCCTGGCGCCACCGCGGGGCCGCCGCCCAGCGGTCGAGCGCGCGATCGATCGGATTGAACTCAGCGGAGAAGTTTGCGGTATCGAGCACGTTCCTCCTTCGCAGATCCTCGACGACGCGCGGGCCCTTGACGAGCAAATTGGGGATGGTCCAGCAAAGCGCTGTGAACTTCGTCAGCGCAAGGGCTACCAGCCACGTGACGATGACATCGACCACGCATCGAGCATAAGCGGATCTGGAACGTCCAGCGAACGGTGAGCGTGGATCAACGGGTCACTTGCGGGTCCGCGCAAGCCGTCTACGAAGGCGTCGACGATCTGAGCACGGTCGATCGCTCATGTCGCCATGCCGTGTGCGCCCTCGATCAAATCCGCAACGCCCCAATCGAACCCCGCTCAGGCGTCCGCGTCGTCCCCGCCGGGCTCACCGACCAAGACGCCGGACGGCGTCCACGCCGCGGAGGACTTCATCGCTGGCATAAGCCGCATCGGCCTCGTGGATGTCTCGCAACGCCTCGGGGTCGCTCAGCACGGACAACCGCTCCTCGAGTTCGGCGAGATCGTCGGGGTTGATGATCACGGCCGCGTCGTGGCCGTCGCGCGTGATGACCACGCGCTCGTGATCGTGCTCGACGCGATCGACGACTTCGGACAGATGGTCGCGCACGGCGCGCAGAGGCTCGGTCGACATGGCCACGATTGTGGCCGTGGCTCGGCAGACGTGTCAACCCCGACCGCCAGACACGCGACAGGGGCATCCGCCCCGACCGCTCTCACGTAGAGACCACCATGAACGGTGCCCTGATCCTGCTGATCGTCCTCGTGGTCCCCTACCTCGCGATGAACGTGCGCCGCCTGTACCTCGGCCGCTCGTGGGCGATCTCCGTCTGCCAGGTCGCGAAGGAGTGGGAGGCTCGCGAGCACGCCAAGCGGGTCGCGCTCCGCGCCGCCGAACGGCAGTAGCCGCACGTCACGAACGTCCGGGCCACGACGTCGTGGTGACTCGGGACGGTTCGACTCCTCTCCCGCGAGCGAGACGTCTCATGTCACGCTGACGCGACGATGCCCGGCCTCCGTGACCTCCTGCGCGTCCTGCGCCACCGGGACTTCCGCTTGCTGTGGATCGGCAACACCGCGAGCGCGATCGGCGATCGGATCGTGCGCGTCGCGCTCGCCCGAGTGCGTGGGCTCGTCGGCGCGCGCGTCCGCTACGCCGTCGCGGCGCGCTTCTTGCCGCGCCGCTCGAGCCGGCGCTGCTCGCGCACGCGCTCCAGCACGCCCTTGCGACCCAGCGACTCGAGGCCGGCGTAGAGCACCTTGATCTCGCCGAAGATCTCCGCGGCGACGGCCATCTGCTGGTCGCGCGTCGGGTTCTCGACGGCCTCCCAGCGGATCGGGTCGCCGTACTGGACGGTCACCTTCGGGAACTCGCCCCTGCGCCAGTTGCGCACCTTCGACGAGCCGTAGATCGCGACCGGCACGACCGCCGCACCGGACTCGAGCGCGAGGCGGCCGATCCCCGGCTTCGGGCGCTCGGACAGCTTGCCGTCGCGCGAGCGCGACCCCTCGCAGTACATCGCGACGCAGCCACCGCGGTCGAGGATCGTGCGCGCGGTGACGAACGGCTCCTCGTCGCGATGCCCGCGCCGCAACGGGAAGACCCCGCCGTGCGTGTAGACCCACTGCGCCGGCGGCTGGAAGAGCTGCGACTTCGCCATGAACTGCACCTTGCGGCGGATGAAGCCCGCGAGCAGGAAGTGGTCCATGAACGAGCCGTGGTTGGGCGCGAGGATGATCGGCCCCGACTGCGGGACCTTCTCGCTGGAGATCGATCGCGCGCGGAAGAACGTGAACGCCCACAGCGTCGTCAGGATCCGGACGGCCTCGTAGACCGCGTCGGGATCGCGCGTGCGGGTGCGCGCATGGAAGACGTCGAAGTGCTCGGCCGGACGCTCGTCGCGATGCGACTCCGCGGTGACAGCGGCGAACTGCTCGCTGCGCCTCAACTTCGCCATGCGGCGAACCTTACCCCTGCGCCCAGCCGCGAGCACGCTGCACGGCGCGCCGCCAGTCGGCGATCAGCGCGGCGCGCTCGCCGTCGCCCATGCGCGGCTCGTAGCGGGCGCGCTCGCCGTCGCGGCGGGCGACGTCGGACTGCGTCCACGCGCCGATCCCGACGCCCGCGAGCAGCGCCGCGCCGAGCGCCGTCGTCTCGGCGATCTCGGCGACCGCGATCGGCACGCCGAGGACGTCGGCCTGGAACTGCATGAGCCAGCGGTTGACCGTCGCGCCGCCGTCGGCGCGCAGCTCCGCGAGCGGCCGGCCCGACGCCGCCTCCATCGCCTGCACGGCGTCGACGGTCTGCAGCGCGATCGCCTCGAGCGTCGCGCGCGCGAGGTGCGCTCGCGTCGAGCCGCGCGTCAGCCCGACGATCGTGCCGCGCGCGTACGGGTCCCAGTGCGGCGAGCCGAGGCCGGTCAGCGCGGGGACGAAGTAGACGCCGTCGTTGGAGTGAAGCGAAGCGGCGAGGGCCTCCGTCTCCGCGGCGGCGTCGATGATCTGCAGGCCGTCGCGCAGCCACTGCACGCCCGCGCCGGTGACGAACATCGACGACTCCAGCGCGTAGTCGACGCGGTCGCCGATGCCCCAGGCGATCGTCGTGATCAGGCCCGGCTCGACGAGCGGCTGGCCGCTGCCCGCGTTCTGCAGCAGGAAGTTGCCGGTGCCGTAGGTGTTCTTGCCCAGCCCCGGGGAATGGCAGGCCTGGCCGTAGAGCGCGGCCTGCTGGTCGCCGATCATCGCCGCGACGGGCACCTTGCCGCCGAACTCCGTGGTCTCCCCCAGCACCTCGGCGTTGCGCACCGGCTCGGGCAGCGAGTCGATCGACACGCCGATGATGTCGCACAGCTCCGGGTCCCAGCGCAGCTCGCGGATGTTGAACAGCAACGTGCGTGACGCGTTGGAGTAGTCGGTCGCGTGGCGACCGGTGAGCTTGAAGAGCAGCCAGCTGTCGATCGTCCCGAACAGGGCGGTCTCCGGCACGCCGCCCTCCTTGAGCATCCAGGCG
>DATAZX010000059.1:0-8845 GCA_036271815.1 Solirubrobacteraceae bacterium | reverse complement strand
AGCCGGATCGGCGGTCCGCGTCGCGCCGGCGACGGTGCGCTCGCATCGCAACGAGGGCGACGAGCCCGTCGAGATCTGGGCGCTCTCGCGGCGCTCCGATCGATCCGACGCGACCAAGATCGAGGACTTCTGGCCCGCGTCCCAGCACGCCCGCCAGCATCGCCGCACCGCCTGACGCGGCCACGCGCCAACCCGGCACGACAGCGCCAGGCGCGCTCGCGCGCCAACACCGCGCGAGGCAGCGAGATGTCGTTATCGCCCGCAGCGACCGGGTACCCGCCAGGGCCATCACACCCGTCCCGATGGAGGACACGCATGTTTGAGCATCTCGATACGCCGGAGGAGATCTTCTCGTTCAAGCTCGGCTCGGCGCTGAAGATGGAGCAGGACATCCTGAAGATGCTGGGGGATCTGCATGAGCAGACCCAGCGTCAGGAGCTGCACGACCTGTTCGCGCAGCACGCCGAGGAGACCAAGCAGCACATCGCGAACATCGAACGCTCCTTCGAGCTCTTGGGCGAGGAGCCCGACGACAGCCCGTCACCGGTGACCAAGGGTCTGATCGCGGAGGGCAAGTCGTCGATCAAGAAGACCAACGACGCGATCGTCGACGCGGTCATCATGGCCGGCGCGATCGAGACCGAGCACTACGAGATCGCCGTCTACGAGATCCTCGTCACCAATGCCGAGGCGCGCGGCGCTCCGGAGGTGGCGGCGCTGCTGCGCGCGAACCTCGAGTCCGAGCAGGCCGCCCTGGACAAGGTCAAGGCGGCGGCCGAGCGGATCGCCAACACCGGCTACGCCCTCGCGGCATGAAGGCGGGCGTCAGCGATCGGCGCGGCGGCGCGCATGAGAGGTGCTCGTCGGCAACGGTCGGCGCGCTCGCGCACGCACACGGCTCGCGTTCGCGTCCGTGAGCGTCACGACGCAGATCGCCGACGGCGTGCATCGCGTCGCCGACGGCTTGGTGAACTGGTACGTCGTCAACGACGGTGACGAGATCGCGCTCTACGACGCCGGCTGGCCGCGCAGCTGGCCGCGCGTCGTGGCCGCGCTCGACGAGCTCGGTCGTGCGCCGGCCGATGTCACCGCAGTCGTGCTGACGCACGCGCATCCCGACCATCTCGGCGCCGCCGAGCACGCCCGCAAGGCATGCGGCGCCGAGGTGTTCGTCCACGAGCCCGAGGTCGCGCGCGCACACGGCAAGGCGCGCGGCTCCTCACCGTTCACGCTCGTGCCCGGGCTGCTGCCGACGATGTGGCGTCCCTCCGCGACAGGGTTCGTGCTGCACGCGACGGCACGCGGATTCATGTTCCCAACCTGGGTGCAGGAGCTCACGCCGTTCGCCGCCGACGATGTCCTCGACGTGCCGGGGCGCCCGACGGTAGTCCCGACGCCTGGGCATACGGAGGGGCACGTCTCGTTTCTGCTGCGCGACAAGGGCGTGGTCTTCACCGGCGACGCGATCGCGACGCTCGACGTCCTCACTCGCGAGCGCGGGCCGGTCGTGGTGCCCGACGAGCTCAACGTCGACCCCGCCCGCACGCGGGCATCGCTCGCCGTCCTCGCCAAGCTGCCGGCCGACACGCTGCTTCCCGGGCACGGCGAGCCGTTTCTCGGCGAGCCGAGCGACGCCGTCGGCCACGCGCTGCAAGCCGACCGGTGAAACGGCGCCCAGGGCCGACGCGCCAAGCCGTCACGGCGGGTTGCGGCCAAGCTCGGCGCGAAGGGCGCCGGCTCGCGCTGCGGGCACGCGCTCTGGCCGCAGACGCGATCGCGACCGCGGCGGAGCTCGAAGCGGAGCTGCTGCGCGTCGAGGCGACGGACGCCCACCCGATCGTCCTCGACCTGTCGGCGCTCGAGTTCATCGACACCACCGGCATCCGGGTCATCCTCAAGGCCGACGCACGGTCGCGCGCGGACGCACACCGCTTGGTCCTCTGCGCCCCAGCGCCGGCGTCGTCGACGCCGGCGACGCGAAGCCCGGTGGAGCATCTGCGTCGGACGTGTCGCGAGACGGGCGTGCCCGCGGGGCCGTGGACGGGTACCCCTCGCGGCACGATGGCGACGAGCACCCCGATCAGAGACGTCGCCGAGGCCTACGCGCCGCCCGGCGAGGAGCGCCCGCTCGCCGCCTACGGCGCGCTGATCGGCGCCTTCGGAACGGCGCTCGGCGGATCGCTCGTCGTGCTGCGCGTCCGCGGCCGCGAGCTGCCCGAAGGGCCGCGCTGGGGCGACCTCGTGCTGCTCGGCATCACGACGCACAAGGTCAGCCGGCTGCTGACGAAGGATCGCGTCACGAGCTTCGTGCGGGCGCCGTTCACGCGCTACCAGGAGGCGGCCGGGCACGGCGAGGTCGAGGAGCAGCCGCGCGGCAGCGGTCTGCGCCTCGCGGTGGGCGAGCTGCTCGTGTGCCCGTTCTGCGTCGCGCAGTGGATCGCCGCGGGCCTCGCGGTGTCGCTCGTGGCGGCGCCGCGCACGACGCGCTTCGTCGCCGGGATCTACGTCGCGGAGACGATCTCCGACGTGCTGCAGCTCGCCTACAGGGCCGCCGAAGACCAGGTCTGAGCGGGCGTGCCGGCCGCGATCTGCGACCACGCGCTGCTGTCGGACTGCCAGTCGGCGGCGCTCGTCACCCGTGACGGTGCGATCGACTGGTGGCCGGCGCCGCGCTTCGACTCGGCGAGCGCGTTCAGCGCGCTGCTCGACGACGACGCCGGGCACTGGACGATCGCGCCCGACGAGCCGTTTGCGAGCTCGTGGCGCTACGTGCCCGGCACGCTCGTCGTCGAGACGACGATGCGCACGGGCTCGGGGACGCTGCGGCTCACCGACGCGCTCGCGCTCGGGATCGGCACGCGCGAGCACGAGATCGGCCACGCGGTGCCGCACGCGCTCGTGCGCCACGCCGAGGTGCTCGACGGCGAGCTGACCGTGCGCATGACCTGCGCGCCCAAGCTCGAGTACGGGCTGGCCGTCGCGAGCTTCGTCCGCGAGGGCGGCGGGGTCGCGACGCTCGGGGGGTCCGAGCGCCTGTTCCTGCGCGGCGACCGTCCGCTGGAGCTCGACGCGGCGACCGCGAGCGCGCGCGTGCGCCTGTGCGCCGGCGAGCACGCCGCCTGGACGCTGCATCGCGTCGCCGGGACCTACGCCGCCGCACCGGACCGGCTCGACGCGCGCGAGACGATCGCCGACACGCTCGCCGCTTGGCGCTCGTGGTCCGCGCAGCACGCCGGCTACGACGGGCTGCACCGCGACCGCGTCCAGCTCGCCAGCCGCGTCCTGCAGGGCCTGACCTACCAGCCGACGGGCGCGCTCGTCGCCGCCGCGACGACGTCCCTGCCCGAGCGGCCCGGCGGCGAGGACAACTGGGACTACCGCTTCGCGTGGCTGCGCGACGCGGCGATGAGCGTGCGGGCGCTGTCGACGTCCGCGTGCGCCGACGAGTCGCGGCGCTACTTCGACTGGATCGTGCGCGTGGCCGTGACCTGCCGCGCCGAGGATCAGATGCAGATCGTGTTCGGCGTCGACGGCGAGCGCGACCTCTCCGAGCACCGTCTCGAGCACCTCGCCGGGCATCTCGGCTCGCGCCCCGTGCGCGTCGGCAACGCCGCCTGGCGCCAGAACCAGCTCGACGTCCTCGGTCACGTGCTCGACGCCGCGTGGGCGATCCGCGACGAGCTCGAGCTCGACGCGTTCACCGCCCACTTCCTGCGCCAGCTCGCCGACCGTGCCGCCCGCCAGTGGCGCGAGCCGGACTCCGGCATCTGGGAGGGACGCGAGGGCGACCGCCACTACGTCGTCTCGAAGGTCGGCTGCTGGATCGCGCTCGATCGCGCCGTGCGCTTCGGCGAGCGCCTCGCCGGCGCCGACGATCGCCGGCGCTGGGCGGCGCAGCGCGACGAGCTGCGCCGCGTCGTCCTGCGCGACGGCTTCGACGAGCGGCGCGGGGCGTTCACGGGAGCGCTGGGATCCGATCGCCTCGACGCGGGCGTGCTGCTGCTCGGGCTCTGCGGCTTCGTCTCGCCCGACGACCCGCGGATGACGAGCACGATCGCGCTGCTGGAGGCCGAGCTCGGCGACGATGGGCTGCTGCGCCGCTGGACCGGTGCGCAGGACGGCGCGTTCGTGCCCGTGAGCTTCTGGCTCGCCGAGTGCCACGCCCGTGCCGGACGCGTCGCGCGCGCGCACGAGGTCTTCGAGCGCGCGGCGAGCGCCGCCACCGACCTCGGCCTGCTCGCCGAGGAAGTCGATCTCGCGACCGGCGATCCGCTCGGCAACATCCCGCAGGCGATCTCGCACGTCGGGCTCGTCAACGCCGCACAGGCGCTCACGCACGCCGAGGCGCCGGCGCGCGGCCCGGTCACATGACGCGCGCGCCGCGGGTCGTCGTCATCACCGGCGCCTCCGCCGGGGTCGGCCGCGAGACGGCGCGCGCGTTCGCGCGCCGCGGCGACGCGATCGCGCTGATCGCGCGCGGGCCCGAGCGCCTGGAGGCCGCGCGCGCCGAGGCACAGGCGCTCGGCGCCCGCGCGATCGCGATCGCGCTCGACGTCGCCGACGCGGCGGCCGTCGACCGCGCGGCGTCTCGCATCGAGGCCGAGCTCGGGCCGATCGACGTCTGGGTCAACAACGCGATGGTGGCGGTGCTGGCCTTCGTCCACGAGACCGATGCAGCGGACGTCCGCCGCGTCATGGAGGTCACGTTCCTCGGCCAGGTCCACGGGACCCTCGCCGCGCTGCGCCGCATGCGCCCCCGCGACCGCGGCACGATCGTGATGGTCGGCTCGGCGCTCGCCTACCGCGGCATCCCGCTGCAGGCCACGTACTGCGCGGCGAAGCACGCGACCCGCGGCTTCGCCGACGCGCTGCGCTGCGAGCTCATGCACGAGCACAGCGGGGTGCGGGTCACGACCGTCCACCTCCCCGGGCTCAACACGACGCAGTTCGGCTGGGTGCGCACCACGCTGCGCCGTCATCCCAAGCCGGTCGCCCCCTTCTATCAGCCCGAGATCGCGGCCGAGGCGATCGTGCGCGCCAGCGACCATCCGCGGCGCGAGGTCTTCGTCGGCGGCTCGACGGTCGCGACGATCCTCGGCAACCGGCTCGCCCCGCGCGTCGCCGACCTGTGGCTCGCCCGCACCGCGGTCGGCGGGCAGCGGGCCGAGATCGCGATCGGCCCGCAGCGCCCCGACTACCTCTACGAGCCGCTGCCCGGCGACCGCGGCTCGCACGGGATCTTCGACGCGGACGCCGCCGCGCGGTCGCCGACGTGGTGGCTGACCAAGCACCGCAACACCGCTGGCGGCGCGCTCGTGGCCGCGATCGCAGGGACGCTCGCGGCGCGGCGCCCCCGGGCGGTGGCGCCGGAGACCGCCCGGCGCCGCCGGCATCGCTGACCGCTGCCACGTCCGCGATCTGACGGCGTGTTTGGCCGGTGCGCGCGCGGGGAATCCGCGTCGCCGATGCCGACCCCGGATGCCACCGTCCTCGCTTGCGTCCGCGAGCGCGCGGCGCCGGCGCTCATCCAGGGCGGCTGATGGCGACGCACCTGCCGCGCGTGTCGGACTGGCCGCTGCTGCGTCAGCTGCGCGGCAGCGATCGGCTCGGGCTCGGGGCAGCCGTGCAGTCGCGCCGCTCGCAGCAGCTGCGCCCGCGGACGGTGGACGCCGACCGCGTCGTGAAGTCCGTCTGCCCGTACTGCGCCGTCGGCTGCGCGCAGGACGTCTACGTCAAGGACGGCCGGGTCGTGCAGATCGAGGGCGACCCCGACGCGCCGCACAGCCGCGGACGGCTGTGCCCGAAGGGCTCGGCGACGTTGCAGCTGACGACCGGCTCCTCGCGCGAGCAGCACGTCCTGTACCGCCGGCCGCACGCGACCGACTGGGAGCGCCTGGACCTCGAGACCGCGATGGAGATGGTCGTCGACCGTGTCCTTGCGACGCGCCGCGACGGCTGGGAGTGGGAGCGCGACGGCAGCCGCACGCGGCGCTGCATGAGCATCGCGGCGCTCGGCGGAGCGACGCTCGACAACGAGGAGAACTACCTCATCAAGAAGCTGCTGACGGCGCTCGGGATCATCCAGATCGAGAACCAGGCGCGGGTCTGCCACAGCTCGACGGTCGTCGGGCTCGGCACGTCGTTCGGTCGCGGCGCGTCGAGCACGCTGCCCGGCGACCTGCAGAACGCCGACCTGATCGTGCTCGAGGGATCGAACATGGCCGAGGCGCACCCCGTCGCGTTTCAGTGGGTCATGGAGGCCAAGGCGCGCGGCGCGACCGTGATCCACGTCGACCCGCACTACAGCCGCACGAGCGCGCTCGCGGACATCTTCGTGCCGCTGCGGGCCGGCACGGACATCGCGTTTCTCGGCGCGATCATCAACCACGTCCTGACGACCGAGTCGGACTTCCGCGAGTACGTCCTCGCGTACACGAACGCGCCGACGATCATCGGCGAGGACTTCGAGGACGCCGGCGTCGAGGGCCTGTTCTCCGGCTGGGATCCCGAGCAGCGCGGCTATGACCCCTCGAGCTGGCAGTACGAGGGCGCGTTCGTCGCGGCGGCCGCGGGGCAGCGCGACCAGGAGGGCAACATCGCGCGGCTGGGAAGCGGCGCGCGCGGGCAGGGCGGCCCGCAGGGCCGGGGCGCGCCGACGCTCGACCCGACGCTCGAGCACCCGCGTTGCGTGTGGCAGATCCTCAAGCGCCACTACGCCTCCTACACGCCCGAGATGGTGCAGCGCGTCTGCGGCGTCCCCCCGGACGTGTTCGCGCAGGTCTGCGAGCTGTTCGTCGCGAACTCCGGCCGCGAGCGCACGACCGCGTTCGTGCACGGCGTCGGCTGGACGCAGCACACGATCGGCTCGCAGTACATCCGCGCGGCGTCGATCCTGCAGCTGCTGCTCGGCAACATGGGCCGTCCCGGCGGCGGCGTCATGGCGATGCGCGGGCACGCCTCGATCCAGGGCTCCAGCGACATCCCGACGCTGTTCGACACCCTGCCGGGCTACATCCCGATGCCGCACGCGCACGCGCACGGAGATCTCGACGAGTTCATCGCCACCGATGCGCCCGACAAGGGCTTCTGGGGCGAGATGCGCTCGTACATGGTGAGCCTGCTGAAGGCCTGGTGGGGCGAGGCCGCCACCGCCGAGAACGACTACTGCTTCGACTACCTGCCGCGCCTGACCGGTAGCCACAGCACCTACGACACGGTCATGGAGCAGATCGCCGGCACCGTCAAGGGCTACATGCTGTTCGGCCAGAACCCGGCGGTCGGCTCGGCCAACACGCGCATGCAGCGCCTCGGGATGTCCAAGCTCGACTGGCTCGTCGTGCGCGACTTCTCCCTGATCGAGAGCGCGACGTGGTGGAAGTACGGCCCGGAGATCGAGTCGGGCGAGATGCGCACCGAGGACCTCGCGACCGAGGTCTTCTTCTTCCCGGCCGCCGCGCACATCGAGAAGGACGGCACGTTCACGAACACCCAACGGATGCTGCAATGGCATCACAAGGCGCAGGAGCCCGTCGGCGACCAGCGCAGCGACCTGTGGTTCACCCACGAGCTCGGGCGCCGCATCCGCGAGCGCCTCGCCGACTCGACCGACGACATGGACCGTCCCGTGCTCGACCTCACCTGGGACTACCCGACCGAGGGCCGCTACGACGATCCGTCCGCCGAGGCGGTCCTGCGCGAGATCAACGGCGCAGACGCCGACGGCGAGATGCTGTCGGCGTACACGGAGCTGAAGGCCGACGGCTCGACGTCGTGCGGCTGCTGGATCTACTGCGGCGCCTACGCCGGCGGGGTCAACCAGACGGCGCGCCGCACGCCCGCGAGCGAGCAGAACTGGACCGGCGGGCAATGGGCGTGGGCGTGGCCGGCGAACCGCCGGATCCTCTACAACCGCGCCTCGGCCGATCCCGAGGGCCGGCCGTGGAGCGAGCGCAAGGCGCTCGTCTGGTGGGACGCCGAGCAAGGCAGGTGGACGGGCCACGACGTGCCCGACTTCGAGGTCACCAAGCCGCCCGACTACCGTCCCGCGGAAGGCGCCAGCGGCCCCGACGCGCTCGCCGGCGACGACCCGTTCATCATGCAGGCCGACGGCCGCGGCTGGCTGTACGCGCCGGCCGGCGTCGCGGACGGCCCGCTGCCGACGCACTACGAGCCGCAGGACTCCCCCGTGCGCAACCGGCTGCACGAGCAGCAGCGCAGTCCCGCGCGCCAGGTCTACGCGCACGAGAACAACCGCTATCACCCGGGTCCTGACGAACCCGGGGCGGACGTCTTCCCCTACGGCGTCACGACCTACCGGCTGACCGAGCACTTCACCGCCGGCGGCATGTCGCGCTGGACGCCATACCTCGCCGAACTGCAGCCCGAGTTCTTCTGCGAGGTCTCACCCGAGCTCGCCGCCGAGCGCGCGCTGCGCCACGGCGGCTGGGCGACGCTCGTCAGCGCCCGCGGCGCGGTCGAGGCGCGGGTGCTCGTCACCGACCGCATGACGCCGCTGCACGTCGACGACCGGATCCTGCACCAGATCGGGCTGCCCTATCACTGGGGCCCCAACGGCTATGCGCGCGGGGACTCGATGAACGAGCTGTCGTCGATGGCGCTCGACCCGAGCTCCCACATCCAGGAGGTCAAGGCGCTGACCGTCGACATCCGCCCCGGCCGGCGGCCGCGCGGCGCGGCGCGCCTCGAGCTCGTGCGCTCCTACCGCGAGCGGGCGGGCATCACCTCGACCACGGGCATGGCGCCATGAGCCTCGACGGCGACGGCCCCCTGGAGATCCTGCTGCACGGCGGCGACCCCGCCACGGTCGCCGGTCACGAGGACCATC
>DATAZX010000058.1:0-11864 GCA_036271815.1 Solirubrobacteraceae bacterium | reverse complement strand
GCGTGCTGCGCAATCTGGAGACGAAGCTCGCCGATCTCGTCGAGGGCACCTTCGGCCGCGTCTTTCGCTCCGAGGTGCGCCCGGTCGAGCTCGCGCGCAAGCTCGCTCGCGAGATGGACGAGCACAAGACGGTCTCCGTCTCGCGCACCTACGTGCCCAACGAGTACATCGTCTGGCTGTCGCCGGAGGACCGCGAGCTGCTGGGGGAGGTCGAGGGCTCGCTGATCGAGGAGCTCAGCGGGTACCTGCTCGAGCATGCCCGTCGCGAGCGCCTCGCGCTGCTGTCGCGCCCGCAGATCGAGTTCCGCACGGACGAGCGCCTGTCGCTCGGCGAGTTCGGGATCCAGACGCGGGTCGTGCGACCCTCCGACGAGCCGGTCGCAAGCGACCAGCCGGACCCGGCGTACGCCGTCCAGGCCGACCACGGCAACACGATGATCTACTCGACGGCGGGCCGCATCCGCGGCCAGGTCGAGGAGGCGCAGGGAACGCGCCCGACGCGCGCCCTCGTGCTCGCCGAGGGCCGCCGCCACGTCGTCGCCGCGGGCGGTGCGACGATCGGCCGCAGCCGCGACTGCGACATCGTGCTCGCGGACGCGAACGTCTCGCGCCGCCACGCCGAGCTGATCCCCGGCGCGGCGGGGACGTGGACGATCGCCGACCTCGGCTCGACGAACGGCGTGCTCGTCAACGGGCGGCCGATCGCCGGCCCGCATCCGCTCACCGCGGGCGACCGCATCGCACTCGGCACCGCCGAGATCGCGTTCGAGCTCGAATGAGTCGCGGCGCGGCGGGCTGCTGAGGCGATGCTCGAGCCGGTCTCCGTCGGGCTGAAGTTCGCCTTCCTGGCGATCCTCTACCTGTTCCTGCTGTGGGTCTCGCGCAGCGTGCTGAAGGACCTGCGCCGCGGGGCGTTCGGCGGCGCGCCGCGCGCGGTCGAGCACGCCGGCGACGCGACCGGGATGCACGCCGCGTCGAGCCTGGACGTGCTGCCCGGCGACGGCGACGTCGCCCCGCGGCTGGTCGTCGACTCCGTCCCCGGCCTCGCGCGCGGGATGGCCTACGACCTCTCCGAGGGGGCGACGCTCGGGCGCGGCGACGTCGAGATCCAGCTCGAGGACCCGTTCGCGTCGTCGCGACATGCGCAGCTCACGCGTCAGGGTGCCATGCTCGTGATCGAGGATCTCGGCTCCACCAACGGCACCTATCTCAACGACGAGCTGCTGCGCGGCCCGCGCCCGCTGCACGCGGGCGATCGCGTCCGCATCGGCGACAGCACCTTCATCTACGACGACCAGTAAATGCTCCGCGTCGCCTCCGGCACCTTCTCGCACTCCGACACCGGCCGCCAGCGGCGGGCGAACGAGGACGCCTACTTCGCGCGCGCGCCCGTGTTCGTCGTCGCGGATGGGATGGGCGGGGCGCAGGCCGGCGAGGTTGCGTCGCGGCTGGCGGTCGAGGCGTTCGAGCGCGGGCTCGGGGACGTCGGCGCGTCGAGCGCCGAGCAGCTGCTGGCCGAGCGCGTGCTCGAGGCCAACGCGCGCATCCACGAGATGTCGCAGGCCGACCAGGACCGCGCCGGGATGGGCACGACGATCACCGCGGCCTACGTGGGCGACGACGACGTCGCGGTCGCGCACGTCGGCGACTCGCGCGCGTACCGCCTGCGCGGCGAGACCTTCGAGCGCCTGACGGAGGACCACTCGCTCGTCGAGGAGATGCGCCGCCGCGGCCAGCTGACCGCGCAGGAGGCCGACGAGCACCCGCAGCGCTCGATCATCACGCGCGCGCTGGGGCCCGAGCCGCACGTGCTCGTCGACACGTACTCGTGGCGCGGCGCGGCCGGGGACGTCTTCCTGCTGTGCAGCGACGGCCTGACGTCGATGGTCCCCGAGCTGCAGGTCGCCGACATCGTGCGCGGCGCCGCCAGCCTGCGTGCCGCGGGGCAGGCCCTGATCGACGCGGCCAACGCCGCGGGCGGGCGCGACAACATCACCGTCGTGCTGTTCGCGCTCGAGGAGGTCGGCGGCGTCGATCCCGCGCTCGAGCAGCCGACGAGCGTCGGCATGGCGATCCCGGCCGCGCTGGCGCAGGGCGCGGGCACGTACGCGGGCGCGCCGGCGGCCGCGCTGCAGGACCCGCCGCACGGACCGCACGAGCCCGCCGCGAGCGGCGCGCCGGCGCGCCGGCTGCGACCGACCGCGCCCGCGGGTCCCGCCGACGCGCGCGGCAAGGGCCGGCGCCGCGGGCGGCGCCTCGGCGCGATCTTCGTCGTCCTCGTGCTGATCGTCGTGCCGCTCGGCCTCGGCGGCTACATCGCCAACCAGGCCGTGTACTTCGTCGGCGCCGACAGCGACGGCTTCGTGACGCTGTACCGCGGCCTGCCGTACTCGCTGCCCGCGGGCGTGAACCTCTACAGCCCGACCTACGTCTCCGGCGTGCCGGTCGACTCGCTCGCGCCCGCGCGCCGCAAGCAGCTGCTCGACGACAAGCTGCGCTCGCACGACGACGCCACCGACCTCGTGCGCCAGCTCGAGCGCAACAAGGTGGCATCGTGAGCGCCCGCAATCGCGAGCTGTTCGCGCTGATCCCCGCGTCGCTGCTCGTGACGGCGGGCTTCGCGGCCGTCTTCATCCAGCGCGACGACATCCTCTCGAACGTCTCGCTCACCTACGGCCTGATCTTCCTCGGACTGTGCCTCGCCGCGCACCTCGTGCTGCGCGTCACGCTGCCCGACGCCGACCCGTACCTGTTCCCGCTGGTCGCCGTGCTCGCCTGCTTCGGCCTCGTGATGCTCTACCGCCTCAACGCGACCTTCGCGCGCGACCAGGCGCAGTGGTTCGTCGTCGGCCTGATCTGCTTCGCCGGCACGATCGTCGCGCTGCGCCGCGACCACCGCGTGCTCGAGCGCTACCGCTACAGCATCGCCCTGATCGGGATCCTGCTGCTGCTGCTGCCGCGCCTCGGCGCGCCCGTCAACGGCGCGTACCTGTCGTTTCACATCGGGCCGATCGCCTTCCAGCCCGCCGAGCTGGCGAAGATCGCGATCGTCGTCTTCCTCGCGTCCTACCTGCGCGACACGCGCCAGGTGCTCGTCGTCGGCGCGCGCCGCTTCCTCGGGATCACGTTCCCGCCGCTGAAGCACCTCGGCCCGCTGCTTGCCGTCTGGGGCACCGCGATGGTGCTGCTGTTCGTGATCCAGGACCTCGGCTCGTCGCTGATGTTCTTCGGCGCGTTCCTCGCGCTCGTCTACGTCGCGACGAACCGGATCTCGTTCGTCGTGATCGGCCTCGGCCTGTTCGCGATCGGCGCGCGCATCCTCTACGCGATCCGCCCCACGATCCGCAATCGCGTCGACGACTGGCTGCATCCGTTCAACGACAAGCTCTACCACCAGCCCGTCGGCGGCAGCTTCCAGATCGCGCAGTCGATCTTCACGCAGGCCGACGGCGGCCTCTTCGGGCGCGGCTTCGGCCAGGCCACGATCCAGCTCGGCGGCAACGCGCCGATCCTGCCGGCGGCGCACACGGACTTCATCTTCCCGGTGATCGTCGACGAACTCGGCCTCGTCGGCGGCGCGGCGGTGCTGCTCGTCTACCTGCTGATCGTCGAGCGCGGCTTCAAGACGGCGATGCTCGCCACGGACTCGTTCTCCAAGCTGCTTGCGACGGGCCTGACGACGGTCCTCGCGCTGCAGGTCTTCGTCATCGTCGGCGGCGTCACGAAGCTCATCCCGCTGACCGGCGTGACGCTGCCGTTCATCTCCTACGGCGGCTCCTCGATCGTCGCGAACTTCATCCTGCTCGCGCTGCTGCTGCTCGTCTCCGACCGCGCGCGGCGCGAAGCTCAGGCGCGTTGAACGCACCGATCCTCAAGCTCTTCGGGCTCGTCCTCGTGCTGTTCGCGGCCCTGATCGGGATGACGAGCTACAACAGCGTCATCCATGCCGACGCGTACCGCGCCAACGCGCTCAACGCGCGGCCGCAGATCGAGCAGCAGCAGGTCCACCGCGGTCTCATCCGCGCGCGCGACGGGACCGTGCTCGCGCGCTCCACGCTCGGCTCCAACGACCTCTACAAGCGCACGTACACGTCGGCGGGCGGCACGTTCGCGCACGTCATCGGCTACGACTTCCTGCGCCTCGCGCGCGCCGGCCTCGAGCGCGAGCGCAACGACGCGCTGTCGGGCAAGCGCACCCAGCTGACGTCGATCTTCGACCAGCTGCGCGGCAAGCAGCGCGTCGGCGACAACGTCGTGACGAACCTCGATCCGGCCGCCCAGAAGCTCGCGATCAGCCAGCTCGCCGGGCGCAAGGGCTCGATCGTCGCGATCGAGCCGGCGACGGGCAAGGTGCGCGTCATGGTCAGCGTCCCCGGCTATGACCCCAACCAGCTCGACGACGCGGCGACCTACGACAAGCTGATCCACGACGACAAGGACTCGCCGCTGCTCAACCGCGCCACGCAGGCCGGCTACGCGCCGGGGTCGACGTTCAAGGTCGTGACCGCGGCCGCCGCGCTGGACACCGGGAAGTTCACGCCCGACTCGATGCTCGACGGCAAGTCGCCGATCACCGTCTCCGGCACGCCGCTGTCGAACTTCTCCAACGAGCAATACGGATCGATCACGCTTACGACGGCATTGACGAACTCGGTCAACACGGTGTGGGCGCAGGTCGCCCAGCAGCTCGGCCACAAGACGATGGCCGAGTACATGAAGCGCTTCGGCTTCGGCACGGACCCGCCGCTGGACTACCCCGACGACCAGATGCGCCCGAGCGGGGTGTTCGACACGACCAAGCAGAAGTGGATCCCGCCGCAGTCCGATCGCGTCGACATCGGCCGCGTCGGCATCGGGCAGGAGCGCCTGCAGGTGACGCCGCTGCAGATGGCGGAGGTCGCGGCGACGGTCGCCAACGGCGGCGTGCGCATGAAGCCGCACATCACCAACCGGATCGTCGACCCGGACGGGCGCACCGTCGAGCAGATCCAGCCGCAGGTCGCCGAGCGCGTCATGAGCACGACCGCCGCCAGCCAGCTCACCGAGATGATGAGCAACGTCGTGCGCGAGGGCACCGGCGTCGGCGCCGCGCTGCAGGGCATCCAGGTCGCCGGCAAGACGGGCACCGCGGAGCTCAACATCGCGAAGTCGATCAACCAGCCGTGGTTCATCGGCTTCGCGCCGACCGACAAGCCGCGGATCGCCGTCGCGGTCACGCTCGAGAACATCCACGGCCCGCAGAGCCAGGGCGGCATCGTCGCCGCGCCGATCGCCAAGGCGATCCTGCAGGAGCTCCTGAAGTGACGCGGCTGGCGACGGGCGCCGTCATCGACGGGCGCTACCGGATCATCGGCCACCTCGGCACGGGCGGGATGGCGGAGGTCTACTGCGCGCACGACGAGCAGCTCGAGCGCAAGGTCGCGCTGAAGCTCCTGCACGAGCGCTTCGCGGCCGACGACGAGTTCGTCGAGCGCTTCCGCCGCGAGGCCTCGTCGGCGGCGGGGCTGCAGCACCAGTACGTCGTCTCGGTCTACGACCGCGGCGAGTACGACGGCACCCCGTACATCGCGATGGAGTACGTCGACGGGCGCACGCTCAAGCAGCTCGTGCGCGAGAACGGCCCGCTGGATCCGGCGCTCGCCGCCGACCTCACGATCCAGGTCCTGCGCGCCGCGCGCTTCGCGCACCGCCGCGGCGTGATCCACCGCGACTTCAAGCCGCAGAACGTGATCGTCGACGACGAGGGCCGCGCGAAGGTCACCGACTTCGGCATCGCCCGCGCCGGCGCGTCGGACATGACGCAGACGGGCTCGATCATGGGCACGGCGCAGTACCTCTCGCCCGAGCAGGCGCAGGGGCACGCGGTCAACGCGCGCTCGGACCTGTACTCGATCGGGATCATCCTCTACGAGCTGCTGACCGGGCGCGTGCCGTTCGACGCGGAGTCGGCGGTGACGGTCGCGCTGAAGCAGGTCTCCGAGGCGCCGATCGCGCCGCGGCGGCTGAACCCGGCGGTGACGCCCGAGCTCGAGGCGATCGTGCTGCGCGCGCTCGAGAAGGACCCCGCGCACCGCTTCGCCGACGCCGACGAGTTCATCGCCGCACTCGAGGCGGCCGCGTCGCGGATCCCCTCGGCCTCGGTGATCGCGGCGGCGGAGGCGGCTGCTGCGTCGCTGCCGGCGATGGTCGGCCCGCCGCTGCCGCGCCCGCACGTCCAGTCGGCCGCCGACCCGCCGACCCTGATGGGGACGTCGCGGATGCTGCCCGTCGACCCGCACCAGGTCCAGCAGCCGCCGCCTCCGCAGCGCCCACCCGTCCCGCGGCGCCGGCGCAAGCGCTGGCCGCTCCTGCTCGCCGTGGCGATCGCCGCCGCGATCCTGATCCCCGCGCTGATCCTGTCCGCCGCGCCCAAGCGCGTGCAGGTGCCGGGCGTCGTCGGCGCGACGATCTCCGTGGCGACGCAGAAGCTGCGCAGCGAGGGCTTCGCGGTCGCGATCGTCCGCGACAGCTCCGACAAGCCGCGCAACACCGTCTACGGGCAGGATCCGGCCGGCGGCACGACGGCCGACAAGGGCGCGAAGGTCACGCTCAACGTCTCCGAGGGTCAGCCGATCACGAAGGTCCCCGACGTCCTGGGCCTCGGCCACGGCGCCGCGCGCAAGCTGCTGATGGCCGCCGGCTTCACGGTCGACGAGCAGCCGACGCCGTCCGCGACGGTCGTGCGCAACCACGTCATCGCGCAGAACCCGTCGGGCAACTCGCAGGCGGAGAAGGGGCAGAAGATCACGATCCAGGTGTCCAGCGGCCCGCAGCTCTCGCCGGTGCCCGACGTCACCGGCAAGTCCGAGGACGACGCGCGCGCGGCGCTCAACGGCGCCGGCTTCACGAACATCACGGTCGTCGGCAAGGACGATGCGAAGGCGGATCCGGGCACGGTGCTCGAGCAGAGCCCGACCGCGGACGCCGGGCCGCAGCCGACCGGGACCGAGGTGACGATCACCGTGGCGACCGCGCCGACCTCGGTCGAGGTGCAGGACGTGACGGGGGCGACGCAGAACAAGGCGACCGAGACGCTGTCGGGGCAGGGGCTGAAGGTCGTGCCCGAGGACATGGCGGTCGACTCGCCCGACGAGGACGGGCTCGTGCAGTCGCAGGACCCGGCCGCCGGATCGAAGGTCGATGCCGGCTCGTCGGTGACGATCAAGGTCGGCGTCTTCGACCCGAGCCTCGACCCCGAGCCGACGACGACCACGCCGCCCCCGACGACGACGACGCCGGCACCGCCGCAGTGAGGGTCGCGGTGCTCGCGGGCGGCCGCTCGTCCGAGCACGAGGTCTCGCTGACGGGCGGCGCCTCCGTCGCGGCGGGGCTGCGCGAGGGCGGGCACGACGTCGTCGAGGTGAGGCTGGCGCGCGCCGGGACGTGGTCGTGCGACGGCAGCGAGCTGGCGCTGCGGGCGGGGCGCGGGCTGCTCGACGCCGACGCGGTCTTTCCCGTGCTGCACGGCGCGTTCGGCGAGGACGGCACGGTCCAGGGCCTGCTCGAGCTGCTCGACGTGCCGTACGTCGGCTCGGGCGTGCTCGCGTCGGCGGTCTGCCTGGACAAGGTCGTCGCGAAGGAGCTGATGGCGCGTGCGGGGATCGCGCAGGTCGCCTACGCGGGCGTGCGCGCGGCGCGCTGGGCTGCGGAGCGCGAGACCGTGCTGGGCGAGCTGGTGCAGCTCGGGCTGCCGGTGTTCGTGAAGCCGGCGCGGCTGGGGTCGTCGTTCGGGATCGCGAAGGTGGTCGACGTCGCGGGGCTCGGCCCCGCGGTCGACGCGGCGTTCGTGCACGACCCGTGCGTGATCGTCGAGGCGATGAGCACGGGGATCGAGGTCGAGTGCTCGGTGCTGGGGTCGACGAGCGCGGCGCGGGCGTCGCAGCCGGGCGAGATCGTGCTCGCGTCGGACTGGTATGACTTCGCCGCGAAGTACGAGCCGGGTGGGATGACGCTGCGCGTCCCCGCGCGGATCTCCGACGCGGCCCGCGAGCTCGTGCGCGCCACCGCGGTCGCCGCGTTCGAGCGCTTCGGCTGCTCGGGCCTCGCGCGGGCGGACTTCTTCGTCGACGGCGAGCGCGTGCTGCTCAACGAGCTCAACACGATGCCGGGCTTCACGACGACGAGCGTCTACGCGAAGCTGTGGGAGGCGAGCGGCGTGTCGTACCCGGAGCTCGTCACGCGGTTGTGCGAGCTGGCGGTGCAGCGGCACGAGCAGGAGCGGGCCTACCGGTTCTGACGGGGCGTCGCGTCAGCGTCAGTGTGTCGGGTGCTCGAGCTCGGCGGTCTTGGCGAGGCGTCGGTCGAGCGTGACGAGATCCGCGTTGGACACGAGCGCGGTGGCGAGCGAGATCGCGTCTGGCAAGCGCAGCGTGCGGCGGGCGCCGCGCAGATGCGCGGCGCGCCTGGCGACGTCACGATCGATCGGGACGATCGTGGCGCCGATCGCGGCGATGAACGCGTCGACCGTGTGGGCACTGCCGCGCTGGAGCGGGCGCACGAGGATCTCGGCATAGACGCTTGCCGCGATCAGGATCTGCTCGCCTGATGCCAAGCGGGGTCGCAGGGCATCGATGGAGCTGTCGTGCTGTGCGTCGGATGCGTCGAGAAACGCGATCAGCACGTCTGCGTCGAGTGCTACGGCGGCCATTCGTCGCGAAGCTCGTCGAGATGGCCTGCGGGGTAGGTGCCAGTGGGCAGGCTGCCGGCGAACCTCGCGACGAGATCCTCGGCGCGCTCCACCTCAAGCCGGCCGCTCCCCGTGACGCGAATGACGACGTCGTCACCAGCCGCGATCCCCGCCTCGCGCAGGACGCTCACTGGGATCGTGACCTGGTTCTTGCCGGACACCTTGCTCATCCTTTACGATCTTACCACTCCCGTAAAGGTGCTGGCGCCGTCCCCCGACGGGCCGCCAGGGCAGACGGTCTCGTCCCCAAAGGGGACGAGACCCCCCGATGTCCAGGCTGCCGAGTCCCGGCTACGCGCTGGGGGCTTACGCCCCCGCGTGAAGAGCGTTGTGGCACGGCACCTGCCAGGTGCGACAGTACGCTGATGCCTTCATCGCAGGCCGACGTAGTCAACGCCGTCCGGACGCTCACATGTCGCCGTGAGCGGACCACTGCCCAAGATGTCGCCATCGAACCGGCGACGACCAGAGCAGAGGTCACCCTGCAACTCATGGCCGCCTACCGTGCCGGCCTGCTCACGACCGAGCGGCCATCATCCGGGCCTCCCGACGACTTCCTGCTGACACGTGACGGTGAGCGCGCGCTTGCCGATGTTTGCGGTAACTGGCCCGAGTGGCGTGGAAACGGCCGGGTTCGAACTGTCCAGTTCCTCATGAACCTTCCACAGATACCATGGCCTCGGTAGCGGCACCGCACAAGCAACGTGGTCTCCACGTGGCGTTTCGCTTTCCTCGCGACGGTGCCCGTCAAGGGCGTCTTCGTCCCGGGTCGGAGTCGCGACGAGGGCTGAGTGGAGTCTCAAGGGTTCGTCATGTCGACTTGAGGCCAGCCTCGATACCGAGATGACGCAGCTGAGCGGTATTCGCGTGCTGGTGACCAGGCGCTACGAGCGGGCTGGGGCTGGCGATGGCGTGCGCACTCGCACAGGCGGGTGCTCGCGTCGCGGTGACCAGCCGCGACCTGGAGCGGGCACGCGCGACCGCCGCGGAGCTCGGTGCCGGAGCGCTGGGCGTCCAACTCGACGTCAGGGACGCCACCTCCGTGACCGCCGCTGTCGACCACGTATTCGGTTCGTTCGGCGGCGGCCTGGACATGCTCGTCAACAACGCCGGGATCGGGATGCTGACCGTCAACCCGCGCTTCATGACCGAGCCGCAGCCGTTGTGGGAGGTGCCGCCCGCCGGCTTTCGCGACGTGCTGGAGACCAAGGTGACCGGGACGTTCCTGGTCACCCGCGAGGTGGTGCCGCGCATGCTCAGCGCCGGCAGCGGCCGCGTGGTCACGATCTCGATGAGCGAGCAGACGATGACCCGCCGCGGATTCGTCCCCTACGGGGTCCACGACGAGCGGATCGTCGCCCGCGACTTCGACGACTGGCTCAAGGCCCACGACTCACCGTAATAGGCGTCCAGGTCGGCCGACAACCGCGGCCGGCCGACCTGAAAACACATCACCACCAGCGGTCAGCGCACGTCGAAGCGGTCGAGGTCCATGACCTTGACCCACGCCGCCACGAAGTCGTGGACGAACTTCTCCCGCGCGTCATCGCTCGCGTACACCTCCGCCAGCGCCCGCAGCTCGGAGTTCGAGCCGAACACCAGGTCGACGCGGCTGCCGGTCCAGCGCAGCTCGCCCGTGGCCGCGTCGCGGCCCTCGAACTCGTCGCCGGACGCCGTCCACGCCGTGCCCAGGTCGAGCAGGTTCGCGAAGAACGCGTTCGTCAGCGTCCCGGGCGTCGCGGTCAGCACCCCCAGCGCCGATCCCCCGGCGTTCGCACCCAGCACCCGCAGGCCGCCCACGAGCACGGTCATCTCGGGGGCGCTCAGCGTCAGCAGGTTCGCGCGGTCGATCAGCAGGTACTCGGCCGGCAGCCGGTGCTCGCCGCGCAGGTAGTTGCGAAAGCCGTCGGCCACAGGCTCGAGCGCGTCGAACGAGTCGGCGTCGGTCTGCTGCGCCGACGCATCCGCGCGTCCGGGCGTGAACGGGACCTCGACCGCCACGCCGCCGGCCTTCGCCGCCTGCTCGACGGCCGCGCAGCCGCCGAGCACGATCAGATCCGCCAGCGAGACCGGCTTGCCGAACGCCTGCTGCACGCCCTCGAGCGCGCTCAGCACGGCCGCCAGCTCGCGCGGGTCGTTGACCGCCCAGTCCTTCTGGGGCGCCAACCGCACCCGCGCGCCGTTCGCGCCGCCGCGCTTGTCGCTGCCGCGGAACGTCGACGCCGACGCCCACGCGGCCTTGACGAGCTCGGACACCGACAGCCCCGACGCGAGGATCAGGCCCTTCAACGCGCCGACATCCTCCGCGCTGAGCGCGTGCGTCGCCGCGGGGATCGGGTCCTGCCAGATCAGCGTCTCGGTCGGGACCTCGGGACCGAGGTAGCGCTGGATCGGACCCATGTCGCGGTGCGTCAGCTTGAACCAGGCGCGCGCGAACGCGTCGGCGAGCTGGTCGGGGTGCTCGTGGAAGCGGCGCGAGATCGGCTCGTAGATCGGGTCGAAGCGCAGCGCGAGGTCCGTCGTCAGCATCGTCGGCGGACGCTTCGGCGAGCCCTCCTCCGGGCCGGGCACCGTGCCCGCTCCCCCGCCGTCCACCGGCTGCCACTGGTTGGCGCCGGCCGGGCTCTTCGTCAGCTCCCACTCGTAGCCGAAGAGGTTGTCGAAGAAGCTCGTCGACCACGTCGTCGGCGTGGCGGTCCAGGTCACCTCGATGCCGCTCGTGATCGTGTCGGCACCCTTGCCCGTTCCGAACGACTGGCGCCAGCCGAGGCCCTGCTCCTCCAGCGGGGCGCCCTCGGGCTCGGGGCCGACGTACGCGTCGGGGTCGGCCGCGCCGTGCGTCTTGCCGAACGTGTGCCCGCCCGCGATCAGCGCGATCGTTTCCTCGTCGTCCATCGCCATGCGGGCGAACGTCTCGCGGATGTCGCGTGCCGAGGCGAGCGGGTCCGGGTTGCCGTTCGGGCCCTCCGGGTTGACGTAGATGAGACCCATCTGCACCGCGCCGAGCGGCTGCTCGAGCTCGCGGTCGCCGGTGTAGCGCGCGTCGCCGAGCCACTCCGTCTCCGGGCCCCAGTAGACGTCCTCGTCGGGCTCCCAGACGTCCGCGCGCCCGCCGGCGAAGCCGAACGTCTCAAAGCCC
>DATAZX010000057.1:0-18286 GCA_036271815.1 Solirubrobacteraceae bacterium | reverse complement strand
ATCGACAACAACGTCGTCTTGCCCGCACCATTCGGACCGATGATCGCCAACAACTCACCCCGCGCGACCTCAAAGCTCACATCACGCACCGCACGACGCTCACCAAAGCTCTTCGCGACCCCCGAGACGACGAGCGACGGCACGTCCGGCGTGGCGGAGCCGGCGGCACTCATCGGTCGCTTCCCGCGCGGCGGTCCTGGCGGCGGGTCGCCTCGGCGAGCGCGGACAGGCTGAGCTGGAGGTCGCCGTAGGAGTCCAGCTGGGTGGGAGCCGTGATCGTCTCGGGCGCGCCCACGTCGGAGACGTCGATCGTCGCGTCGAGGGTGGCGCTCGTCGCGTCGAACAGCAGCTTGCGATCGCGCGGGGCGATGACGGCCTTGCCGAGCAGGTGCGCCTTGCGCAGCACGTGGTCGGACGTGCCGATCCAGACCGCGCCCTTCGTGAGCGTCACGGAGCGCACGAGCGCGGCGCGCAGCTTCGGGCCGAGCTCGGTCGGCAGGCCGAGCGCCTGCGTGACGTGGATCAGCGTCAGGAAGTGGACGAGGTGGGCGAGGTCGCGGAAGGCCAGGTCGGGCCGGACCTGGCCCGTGATCTCCTGCACGGGCTCGCCCGCCACGGACGTGTCGCCGACGAGCTGGGCGTTGCGCTGCCAGTTCTGCGGGTTGACGTAGAACATCGCGGCCGTCTTCGTCAACCCGTTGTGCGCGACCGCCGCGGGCGCGACGAGCGTGCGCGAGATCGCCGCGGGCAGCTTGTAGCCGGCGTTGCCGAGCTCGATGTAGCCCGTGCCGCCGGCGACCACGAGCGTCCCGCCGAGCACCCCGCCGTTCAGCGTGAGGCCGACGTCGAGGTCGACGTCGGGCGTGACGGCGCCGTCGGGGAGGTTCCAGACGCCG
Organism: Solirubrobacteraceae bacterium; assembly: GCA_036271815.1. GTDB lineage: Bacteria > Actinomycetota > Thermoleophilia > Solirubrobacterales > Solirubrobacteraceae > CADCVQ01. Next base: position 17,390 of record DATAZX010000057.1, on the reverse strand, counting down.
TTGGCCGTGACCTCGGTCACGCCGCGGAAGCGCGGGCTGCCCTTGATGTCGAGGTCGATCGTCGCGTCGATGCGGCCCGAGCTCGCCTTCGGGTTGACGCTGTGCACGATCCAGATGAGCTTCTCGGCCGCCGCGTGGCGCTGGGCGGGCGTGGAGCCCCCGCCGGAGTCAGAGCCCCCGCACGCGGCGAGCGTCGCGGCCCCGATCAGCGCGAGCGCTGCGACGGCCTTGCAACGGATCTGCCCGGTCATGTCGGCTCCTCCTTGCCTGTGCCCGGCGCGGTCTATGTTGCGCCAGCCTATGGCTCATAATGCCGTGTCGACGTCATCGGCGCAAGTGCCTTTTGTCGCGAGCTGCGCGTCGGCAGGTCGCCGCCGCACGCGGCGTCCCAGTGCTCGCGCGGCGGCGGACTCGAGGCGTCGGCGTGTTCGAGCGCGACGGCGCCGAAGCGGCGCGGGTCGAGGTCGCGGTCGGTGCCTACGAGGCCAGGACCGGCGCGGCAGCGTGGCCGCGCGGCGCCACGGGGCGCTCGCGCGCGTCACGAGCATTCGCGTCCGCGCGCGGCTGCAGCCCGAAGGAGCGCGCCAGCTCGTCGCTCTCGGCCGCGTCGCGCGCCCGGATGCTCTCGACCGCGAGCTTCACCTCGCGCACGAAGTGCAGCGCGTCGATGTGCTCGAGCTCGCCGTGCGCGACCCGCAGCCATGCCTCCACGTGCGCGGGGTCCTCCTCCGGCGCGAGACGACCCAGCAGCCGCGAGAAGTCCTGCTTCGGGAGCGCGACCGGCTCCACATCCTGCGGCTCGGATGGCCGATCCGCGCACCTGCGGCGCAGGCGTCGCAGCGCTCCCGCACTCGCCCTGGCACCCGCCGGCCCCGCGTGGCGCTCGCCGTCCGACACCGCGCAGTCCGCCTCCGCAGGGGCAGCCACCCCTCTGACGACCGATCCGATCACTGTTCCCCCTTGACGCCGCGTTGCGCCGGCCCCATCCGAGAGCCGTCCCCGCAGGCGACGGTAGCAGAAGCACCTAGGTATTGCCTAGGCGATGATCGATACCGATGCGAGAGCGCCCTCCCCGCGCGGCGCGACGGCGCGTCAACCCGGTCGCGACGAGGCGCTGCCCGAGCAGCTCGCAGGCGTCCACCGGCGCTACGCCCTAGCATCGAGCCCGCACTCGGCGGAGGAGGTCCTTCATGGCGGCGCTCGACATCCGAGATCTGGAGGACGACGCGATGGAGCGCCTGCGCGGACGTGCCGGCCGCAACGGCCGATCCGTGGAGTCCGAGGCGCGGGCGATCCTCACCGATGCCGTCCGCGAGCCCGCCGTCTCGCCGCCGCGGATCGGCGACCGCAGCTCGGGTCTCGGAGCGCAGCCGCTGAGCCGCGACGAGGCGCTCGCCCTGCGCGGATCGGGCTGGGAGCCCGGCGGCGGTCGCGCGGCCGGGTCATGATCCTCGTCGACTCGACCGCGTGGATCGAGTACCTCCGCGCGACCGGCACCCCCGCCGACCTGCGCATCCAGGCGCTGCTGCGAGCCGGCGAGCCGATCGCCACGACCGACTTCATCCTGATGAAGGTCCTCGCGGGCGCGCGCGGCGACGAGCATCGCGACCGGCTGCGACGGCTGATCGCCGGCTGCTCGCACCTGCCGACCGACGCGCCCGGCGACTACGAGCGCGCGGCCGACCTGTACCGCAACGCCAACGCCGCCGGCACCAAGATCCGCCGCCTGCCCGAGTGCGTCACCGCGGTGATCGCGATCCGCCACGACGTGGCGCTCCTGCACGCCGATCGCGGCTTCGACGCGATCGCGGAGTTCGCGCCGCTGCGGATCGCGTCGATGCCCGCCGCAGAGCACCAGATGTCGTCGAGCGATGGTACCTAGGCAACGCCATGGCGTCGAGTCGCTATGGTTCGGTGCATCGCTCCTGAGAGCGGCTGCGCGCCTGATGCTTCCCCCGGGCGCGCGGTCGTTCCAGGCGCGGTAATCGGGAGCCCGGCGTCAGCCCAGCGGCGCGTCGAGCGCCGCCGTCGGACCGGCCGTGCTGGGCGGAACCGCGCGGCGGATGGCCGCCGAGACCGGGTCGAGCGCGTCGATCGACGCGCCGGCGGCGAGCAGCGCGTCGATGACGCCCTGGCGCCGATGGTCTGAGGCCGCGACGAGCGCGCGCACTCGCTCGCCGTTGCGCGGCCCGGTCCGCAGAGGCCAACTGGCCCCTGGCCACGACGCGTCCCGGTTGCTACAGTCCGGGCTCGGGCAATTACATATGCAACGCCTAGGCGTGGCGGGGAGGCAGAGCGAGCATCATGGAAGCGAGCACGAGCATCAGCGAACGCGTCGGTCACGGACCCATCCGGCTCCGCCACGAGGACGGCGACACGAGCATCGCCGACCACGGTTCGGCCGTCCATCCACCGGCCGGCGGCGATCCGGCCGGCGGCGAGCAGACGACGGCGCCCGCCGGCGAGCCGGTCGGTCACGGGACGATCCGCCTGCGCGACGGCGCTGCGGTCGCGAGCGAGGTCGTGGCCGGCGACGCGCCACCGATCGAGGCCGCGGCGCACGTCGACGAGGCCCCCGCCGTCGCGGCCGAGCCGCCCGCCGAGATCGCCCCGCAGCCCGAGCCCGAGCCCGAGTTCGTCGGGCACGGCTCGATCCGGCTGCTGGATCGCACGCTGCGGCTTCCGATCGAGGCGACGCTCGCCGCCGAGGCCGACATCCTCGAGCTGCTCACCGCCGGCGTCTGAGCTCCCTCACGGGACCGCGTCCGTGACGTCGCTGCGAGCGAGCATCTGGGCCGCGCTCGACCACGAGCTCCGCTCGGCGGCCGAGGTCGCCGAGCGCGCCGGGGTCGAGAAGACGAGCGTCGCCCCGGCGCTCGGACACATGCGCCAGGCCGGCATGGTCGAGGGCGACCGTGACGGCCGCGCATCGCTGTGGCGGCGCCGGCCGTCGAGCTGAGCCGGCGTTCCCGCTCAGCGGTGGGGCGCGTCGGCGGTCACGGCCGCCGTCGCGGTCCGCGGGGTGATGAAGTACGAGGACGGATCGCATCCGCGCGGACCTCCCAGCCACCTCGCGGATCGGGGACGACGACATCGCCCAATCTCGAACAGCCCTCGGTGCCATCGTCGCGCTCGCGCTCGTCGGCGCAGGCGTGTACGTGCTGCATCCGTGGCCGCGGAGCGGGGCGGATCGCGTGCGGCACCTGATCGCGTGGCCCGCGGACTGCGAGTCGGTGACGATCGAGCCCGTGCCGGCGGGCGCGTTCGTCTCCGTGTGGCGCACGAGCCAGCCGCTCCAGGTCATCCAGTGCCAAGCCCTCGGGCCGGACGTCCTCTATGCCCGGTTCCCGAGCGACCGAGCACGCGACCGCGCGTTGCGGCGATCCGCTCCGCGGGGCCGCTACTGCGTGTCGGGCCGGGAGGTGGTCGTCGACGGCCTCGACAGCGGCTTTGCGCGACTGTGCCAGCGGCTGGGTGGCGACCTCGAGCGCGCGGGAGCCGGGCAGCCGCGATCGCGCACGACGTCGTGACGGCCGGCCGGCGGCGCGGTCGTCCGCCCGCCGGACGTCTCGCTCGCGGATCGCGTGCGCGGCGGCGGCACCCGCGGCGCGGCGCCGCACGATCGGGCGGTCAGCGCAGTCGCAGGGTCGACGGGGTGTCGTGGGTCGTCAGGTTCGAGGCGACCGTCTCGAGGTGGCCCCAGATGCGATCGCGGTGCTCGGGCGCGAGGCCGGCCTCGTCGAGGGCGGTGCCCATCGCTCGCAGCCAGGCGTCCCGATGGACCCGCGCGATCCGGAACGGCATGTGGCGCGCGGCCAGACGCGCCGCGCCGCGCAGCTGGGTGTAGGCCGCCGGGCCTCCCCAGTGCTCGGCGAGGTAGAGCCGCAGGCGCTCCTCGGCCGCTCCGAGATCGGCTTCGGGGTACAGCGCGCGCAGGACCTCGTCCAGCGCGACGAGCTCGTAGAAGCGAGCGACGATCCGGTGAAACGTCGGCTCGCCGCCGACGGCGTCGTAGAGGCTCTGCGCGTGCGACGCTGCGGGGTGCGCGGGCATGCGTCGCAGGCTATCCCCCGCCCGCGCCGCGTCGCCTTGGACGTCGTGCCGTGCTAGGACACCGCAGTACGCTGACCCGTCGTGAAGGTGGACACGCTGAGCGTGTCGTTTGATCCCGACCTCGGCGACGCGGTCCGCGCGGCGGCGACGCGAAGCGGCCGCGGTCCGAGCTCACCGCCGACGAGCTCACTCGGCCGCCGAAGAGCTGGGCCTGCCACGGTCCGCCGCCGCCCGACGGTACGAGAGAGCCCGCCGGCGGCGCGCGTCCGTCAGCGTCCGAGTCGATCGAGGCGCCGGCTCTGGACGACGCCGCCGTTGCGCCAGCGCGCGGTCGTGCCGCCGAGCAGGACGAGGTCGCGGATCGATCCGGCCGGCCCGGATGCGAGGACGACGTGCCTGCCGTCGATGTCGCGCGCGCCGATGCGGTCCTCACGGCCGGTCTGGCGCCACGCCGCCGCGCCCGTCGCGGTGACGATCAGGCTCGAGAGGCGCAGCCGGCCAGGTCCGGTGGGCGGCGAGCTGTCAAGCACGACGCCCCGGTCAGCCTTGCGTGCGCGCAGATCGAAGACGCGCACGGCAACGCTCGCCGTCTGGTCGTGGAGGTTCTGCTCGTCCGCGAGAAACGCGAGGAAGCGCCCGGCGCTGCGAAACGACGACAACGTGCGCTGCGAGCTCGATCCCGGAAGCGCGGTGCGCTCACCGCTCGAGCGCAGGCATCCCGAATAGCTCGGCGTACGCGCGCGGCGGTACACGATCGCCGACGCGCTCCGATGCACCACCGTCGCACGGGACGGCGCGCGGCACGACGGGGCAGACGCGTGCGTCGATGGCGCGGCGGCGATCGCACTCGACGCCACGGCGATGGCGGCCGTCATGCGCCTGCCGGCGACGCGAGCACCGTGAACTCCCACAGCCCGTAGTCCTCGCGCAGCTCGACCGGCCCCCCGACCGTCGCGCGGCAGTAGCGCACGACGGCGCCCGGGTTGGAGTAGTAGAGGTCCTCGCGCTCGAGCTCGGGCGCCGACGCGGCGGGCAGCATGTTGAACGACAGCCGCCGGCGCGTCAGCGAGCCCAGCTGCGCGATCGTCGCGCCGACGTACGTCGTCCAGCTCGAGCGTGGGATGTCGAGCTTGACGTTGAAGACCCCGCTCGCGACGACGAAGTCCGCGCGCTGCAGCGAGATCGCGTCGGCGGTGAAGCGGCGGTCGTCGCGGTCGCGATACGAGCGGCGGGCGGCGTCGATCATCGCCGGGGCGATGTCGTAGCCGACGTAGTCGCAGTCGACGCCGAGGTCGTCGAGGTGCTCGGCGAGCGCGCCGTAGCCGCAGCCGAAGTCCAGCAGCGTCGGCCGCCCGCTCCAGTCGATGCCATCCAGCAGCGTGGCGAAGCGCAGCTCCTGGGACTCCTGCGTGGACCAGTCGACGCCGCGGTGCGTCGGGCCGTGGCGCGACAGCGCGCGGCAGTAGTAGCCCGCGACGACGGACTCGATCGAGCGCTCGGCGACGGGCGTCATCGCGTCCGCCCGCCCGCCCGGCGGGCGCGACGATCGACTGCTGCGCGCACGCCGTCCTGCGGTGTGCCCTGCGTCGCCGGATTCCCGCCCACGCGAGCATTCTCCATATTTGGTGTGTCGACAGCTATGCAACACCTAAGCATGCTGGCGAGAGCATTGCACGCCCGCGGGACGGATGACGTCGCGAGAGCGCCCGTCGTCCGCCGTGCACTCGTCTGGGCGCGAGGACGACGCCGCCGTGCGTCAGGCGCGGACAGTGCCGCTCCGGCACCGCGCGATACGCGCATATCTTGCAGCAAAGCTATGCAATGCGCAGATGCGCTTGACAGATTGCCTACAGTGGAAGGGCAGACATCTAGGTAAGGAGCTCCAACGATGGACGACCACGAAGACGCCGCAGGACTGCACTCCCTCCTGATGAGCCGCTCGCTGACGGACGCGCAGTTGCTCGAGGCCACCGCCGCCGCCTCGGACTACGCGATCCTGCCCGACGCGAACGTCCTGAAGATCGGCGGCCAGAGCATCATCGACCGCGGCCGCGCCGCGGTGTACCCGATCGTCGAGGAGCTCGTCGCGGCCAAGCGCGAGCACCAGATCATGATCGGGACCGGCGCCGGAACGCGGGCGCGCCACCTCTACGCGCTGGCCGCCGAGCTCGGGCTTCCGACCGGCGTGCTGACCGACATCGGCAGCGCCGTCGCGGGCCAGAACGCGACGATGCTCGGCCACCTCATGGCCCGTCACGGCGTCCCGGTCATCAGCGGGACGGGCTTCGGCGCGGTCGCGCTGTACCTCGAGCAGTGCGGCGCGACGATCTTCCCCGGCATGCCGCCCTACGACATGTGGCAGCACGTCCCGGCCGAGGGCGTCATCCCGCCGTACCGCACCGACGCCGGCTGCTGGCTGGTCGCCGAGGTCTACAGCGCCCGCAGCATGATCTACGTCAAGGACGAGGACGGCCTCTACACGGCGAATCCGAAGACCGACCCGGACGCGACGTTCATCCCGAGGGTCACCGTCGACGAGCTGCTGGCGATGGACCTGCCCGACCTCGTCGTCGAGCGCCCGCTGCTCGAGCTCATGCGCCACGCGCGCAACACCACGTCGATCCAGGTCGTCAACGGCCTGAAGCCGGGCAACGTCACCCGCGCCCTCGCCGGCGAGCACGTCGGCACGATCATCTCGGTCGCGTGAGCGCCGCCATGCACCACGCACGCACGACCTTCAGGAGGACCCGATGACCGATACCGATCTCTTCGCATCCAAGGACGTGCCGTCGGGCTTCATGCGCCAGACGCTGCTCGACCGCGACCTCGTCAAGCCGGCCGACTCGGACTCGGTCATGCGGCTGCTGCCGTGGCTGCACGTCGTCACGATCGGCGGACGCTCGATCATGGACCGCGGCCGCGAGGCCGTGTTCCCGCTCATCGACGAGCTGCGCGCGGCCTTCGCCGACACGAAGCTGCTGATCGCGACCGGGCCCGGCATCCGCGCTCGCCACGTCTGGGGCGTCGCGCTCGACCTCGGCCTGCCGACCGGCGTGCTCGCCGGGCTCGCCGCGACCGAGGCCGAGCAGAACGGCCACATCGTCGCGGCGCTGCTCGCCGAGGACGGCGTGCCGTACCTGCCGCACGAGAGCGTCGCGCACCAGCTCTCGGCGCACCTCGTGGCCAGCCCGGCGGCCGTCTGCAACGGCTTCCCGCCGTACGAGATGTTCGAGTTCCCGCCGAAGCTCGGCAAGATCCCGCCGCACCGCACCGACAGCGGGACGTTCCTGCTCGCCGATGCCTACGGCGCCGCGCGGATCGTCTACGTCAAGGACGTCGACGGCGTCTACACGTGCGACCCGAAGACGGCGGCGGACGGCGAGGCGAGGCCGATCGCGCGCGTCGGCGCCGCCGAGCTGCTGGCGATGGACCTGCCGACGCTGCCGATCGACCGCCTCGTGCTCGAGCTGATGGCCGACGCCAAGCACCAGAAGGAGATCCAGATCGTCAACGGGCTCGTGCGCGGCAATGTCACGAAGGCGCTGCGCGGCGAGCACGTCGGCACGATCGTCTACGCCGACTGAGCCTGCAGGCCGACGGGCGCGAAGCCGGCGTCGCGCAGGATGGCCTGGGTCGAGGGCGACATCAGCTCCTCGACCCACGCCTCCGCGCGCGCGGTCTCCGAGGTCGCGCTCGTGACGCAGGCGACGTAGGTCGCGGCGACCGCGGCCTCGGCGGGCACCTCGATCGCGCGCAGCTGCGGCATGCGCGCGACGACGTCGGTCGCGTAGAGCACGCCGGCGTCGGCCTCGCCGGCGAGGATCCGCGCGGCCACGGCGTCGACGACCTCCTCCTGCGCGACGATGTTCGCCAGCGCCCGCTCGGAGAACCAGGGGCCGGCGATCTCGTCCATCCGCGACAGCAGCTCGCGCGTGTAGTCGCCGAGCGGGATCCCCTCGATCTCGACGACGAGGCGGGTCCGCGGCGCCGCGACGATGCGCGCGTCGCGCGCCGTGCTGTCCCGCGCGACGGCGACGACGACGCGGTTGGTCGCGAACGCGCGCGGGGTCTCGGCGAGGCCGAGGCGCTGCAGCATCAGCGGGTGCTCGGCGCTCGCCGACGCGTAGACGTCCGCGCACGCGCCGCGCTCGATGCGCTCGGCGAGATCGCGGGCGTTGGCGTAGGTCAGCGAGATCTCGCCGGGCGCATCGGCGGCCAGGCGGTCGAACGCCGGGCGCAGCGATCCGGCCGCGAAGATCCGCAGGGGCGCGATCACGCTGGCGTGCCGGCCACGGGCGAACCCGGGGCGGTCGTGGCGCTTGCCGTACGCGGTCCGGGGAGCAAATCGCGCAGGCGCATGGCGCCACGACCGACCTCCGAGTCGGACGTCGTCACCTCGGGCAGTTCGGGAGATTCTGCCGCCTTGGTCACCACGTCGCTCTCGTCTGGGTCACATACCTACGCGTAGCCTAGGCATGTCTGCATGCTAACACAGCAGGCCGGCGAAATGCCAGCCGGCGGCGAAAGATCCGTCGCGCTCGCGACCGGATTGATGGGGCCTTCGTCGTCCCGCTCGTCGGACGACCTCCACCCGGCGGAGGGCGACGGCGGCGCCGATCAGGTGCGCTCGACGACCACGATCGTCGACTTCACGACGGCCGTCGCGGTCTGGCCCGGCTTGAGGTCGAGCTCGTCGGCGGCCTCGCGCGACATCAGCGAGACGATCCGGTACGGGCCGCAGGCGAGGTCGATCTGCGCCATCACGCCGTCGCGCTTGACGTCGACCACGACGCCCGGCATGCGGTTGCGCGCGCTGGAGTGCGGATTCGTGCCGCGATCGCGCAGGACGCGGGCGAGCTCCTCGGGAGCGAGCACGCGCCGCCCGCCGCGCCGCTCGAACGCGATCCGACCGTCGCGCTCCCACCGGCGCAGCGTGTCGACGCTCACGCCGAGTGCCTGTGCTGCCACACCGATACGAATCCCGTCGTCCATTAACCGTGAGCCTACTCGCCGCAGTCGTGCAGCCACCGGCGCGCGACCACGAGATAGCGCACATCGAACGCGATCCGCCAGCCGCGCTCAGATCCAACCGCGCTTGGTCGCCAGCAGCACCGCCTGGGCGCGATCGGAGACGCCGAGCTTGACGTAGGCGTGATGCAGGTGGCTGCGGACCGTGCTGGCGCTCAACGACATCTCGTGCGCGATCTGCTTGTAGACCTTGCCGTCGGACAGCGCGACGACCATCTCGAGCTCGCGCGAGGTCAACGGGCACGGGCGCTTCGCGCGCCGCACGACCGCGCGCTCGCGAGACTCGAGGTCGGCGCGCAGCGTCTCGACGCGCGCCTCGACCTCGCGCAGCTCGTCGAGCCGGCGCTCGACGAGCTCGAGCATCGCCCGGGTCGCGGCGAGGCCGTGGGAGAGCTCGCTCGCCCGCTCCTCGACCGCGTGCATCCGCCGCTCCAGGCCGTCCCCCGCCACAGCCGGCGGCCGCGCCGGCGCGCCCGGGGCCGCCCGGAGGTAGACGAGGGAGCGATCCGCCCCCGCCTGATGCTCGGACGCCGCCTGCGCGGCGTCCCATGTCTCGACCAGCTGCTGTGCGCCCTGTCCCGACGATCCCATCCGCAATCCCCCTACGTTCCTGTTCGTGCCCGTCCCAGGCACCCGCGTTCCCCGTGAGCCGGTTCTACCGGCGATCGCCGTCGACGTCTGGGGGGATTCCCTCGTCGTTCCCCTCGTCTCGTGGTCGCGGGGCGCGGCCCGCGCGCTCACTCGGGGCGAGCGCGAGCCGGGGCGCCGTCCGTCACGACGAGCGAGGCCAGCGCGGTGCGGTTGGACACGCCGACGCGCTCGTAGATGCGCGACAGCCGCCGCTCGACCGTCTTCTCGCTGACGAACAGCAGCGCCGCGATCTCGCGGTTGGTGTGCCCGACCCGCACGAGGTCCGCCAAGGCGCGCTCGGCCTCCGGCAGGGAGCGCAGGACCTCCTGCGCGGTGGCGGCGCCGCTGGGCCGCCGCGCGACGCGCCGGCCGAGCCCGCGCAGCAGCGCCTCGGCCTCCGCGCGGTAGCCCTCGGCGCCGACGCGGCCGAGCTCCTCGACGGCGTGTTGCAACTCGGCGATCGCCTCGCTGCGCCGGTCGGCCTGGGCGAGCGCTCGCGCGGCGAGCATCCGGCAGCGCGCCGCCTCCGCGGGACCGCCCGCCCGGCCTGCGCGCTGCGCGGCGTCGAGCGCGATCTGCGCGGCGCCGCTCGCGTCGCCGCGGGCCAGCGCGACGGCGGCCGTCGCGCGCTGGGCGAACGCGGACTCGATCGCGAGCTCGCCGCCGTTGGAGGTCTGCACCGCCGCGCGCGCCCAGCGCTCGGCAGCGTCGACGTCACCGAGCATGAGCTCCGCGCGGGTGAGGATCTCCAGCGCCTGGACACGACCCGATCGCGGCATGTCCGCGAGATCGGGAGCGCCTCCGGCCGTGGCGAGCAGGACGTCGCGTGCGCGCTGGGGCTGGCGCATCTCGATCAGCGGCATCGCCAGGTAGAGCCCGCTGATCGACCGGATCTGCCCCGGATCCATCGCGCTCGCGAGCTGCACGCTCTCCTCCCCCGCGCGGACGGCGGCATCGAGCCGCCCCTTGTACGTGGCCACGACGCTCGAGCTGCCGATCGCCACGGCAAGGTTGGTGTCCGGGGCCAGGCGGCCGGCGTCGATCGCGACGTTGAGCTGCTCCTCGGCGTCGTCGAGGCGCCCGACGAACATCAGCGCCTGCGCCAGCGCGGGGACGGTGATCATCAGGAACGAGCCCTGCCCCGTCGCGCGGGCGACGTCCACGAGGCGCTCGCAGTGCTCGATCGCGCGCTCGTAGCGCTCCTGCACCGTCTCCAGCCACCCCACCCACAGCCCGAGGTCCGGGCGGGTGGCGAGATCGGCGTCGTCGCTGGCGTCCATCGCGGCGCCGACGCGGTCGGCCAGCTCGACGACCGGACGGCCGAGGAAGTAGTGCGCGAGGGCCATCTGCCCCGTCGCTACGAGTGCGAGCCGGCGCTCGCCGAGCCGGGTCGCCTGCTCGAGGGCGAGCTCGCTCCAGCGCAGCGTCTCCTCGTGGCGATGCTCGAAGATCCCGCCGGTGGCCAGCTCGAGCTTCAGGGCGATCGCGGCGGTCGAGTCCTGGTCGGCGAGCTCGTGCGCCCGCGTCAGCCGGGCGCGGGCGTCGCGGTGACGGCCGAGGAGGTGCTCGACTCCGGCGCAGACGGCGACCGCGGGCGCGCGCTGGGGATCGCTCTCGCCGAGCCGTCCGAGCACCTCGAGCAGGACGCCGCGGCTCTGCGCGAGCTGACCGGACGCGCCGAGCGCGGTCGCCATCTCGATCTGGAGCTCCACGCGCCGGCGGTCCGCGTCGGGCGTGTCGGGCAGCAGGTGCAGCGCGGCGCCGTACCAGCGCGCCGCGAGCGCCGGCGCGCGCGGCGCGCTCTCCGCACCCGCCGCGACGAGCAGGGCGACGGCGTGGACGTCGCCCGCGATCGCGGAGCGCTCGACGTGCGGCGCCAGCGCCGATGCGCTCGCCCGTCGCGAGGACAGCACCTCCGCGACGCGCCGGTGCGCCCGCGCCCGCCAGCCGGCACCGGCGAGCTCGTAGACGCTCGCGCGGACGATCGGGTGGCGAAACGCGAACCGCCCGGGCACGTGGGTCGCGTTCACGAGCGTGAAGCGCAGCAGCTCGTCGATCAGCTCCAGGGCCTCCGCCTCGCCGAGGTCGGCGGCGTTCGCGGCGAGCATCCCCTCGAACGGATCGCCCGCGACGGCGGCGCCCTGCAGCAGCACGAGGGCCGGCGCCGACAGCGAGGACAGCTCGCTCTGCAGCGCCGCTCGCACGGGCTCGGGGATCGTCGAGGCGTCGCCGCCGCGAGTCGTCCGCCGGTGGTCGGCGAGCGTCTGGCCGATGGCGAGCTGCAGCAGGAAGAACGGGTTGCCGCCGCTCTCGCGGTACAGCTGGTCGCGCAGCGCGTCGGACACCGCGCCGCCCAGCAGGTCGCCGGCTCCCATGGCGCTCAGCGGAGCGAGATCCAGGCGCGTGGCGCCGGGGTCGCGCAGCGCGGCGGCGAGTGCCGTGCTCAGCGTCCGCGAGACCTGCGCCGGGCGAAAGCCGAGCGCGACGAGCACGGGTCCCCGCGGCGGATGGGCGAGCAGGTGGCACGCGAGCTCCAGCGACCCGGGATCGGCCCAGTGCATGTCGTCGAGGACGAGCACGAGCGGCGCGTCGGCCGCCAGCGACGAGAGCAGTCCGCGGGCCGCGCGGTAGGCGCGGTAGCGCTCCTCGCGCAGCTGCGGTGGACGCCCCGCGAGCACGGCCTCGAACGCGGGGAACAGGATCGCCAGCTCCGCCGCGTGGCCACCCGCGAGCGTCGCCAGGCGCTCGGACCCGAGGCCCTCGAGCCAGTCGTCGAGCGCGTCGCCGAAGACGCCGAACGGCAGCTCGCCCTCGAACTCCGCGGCGCGTCCCGACAGCACGAGATGCCCGCGCTCGCGCGCACCCGCGCACAGCTGCGCCAGCAACCGGCTCTTGCCGATGCCGGGCTCGCCGGCGACCTGCAGCCCCAACCCGCTGGCGTCGCCGTCCAGCGCGTCCAGCAGCTCGGAGATCGCGCCCAGCTCGGCGTCGCGACCCACGATCAGCTGAGCGTCCTCGTTCACTGCACTCAAGTTACAAGCGCGTAGCGCCGCGCGACGTGCTTGCTCTCACCGCCTCCATGCTCGACTCACCGGCGCGATGACCCCGACGCGCCGGCCGAGACGCGGGTTGCTACGGGACGAACACGACGCGCCGACCGGGCGCGAGGGCCGCGTTCCAGGTCGCCCGCACCTCGCTGAGCGGCGTCGCGACGGCGTCGATCGCGTAGGTCCCGGTCGAGATCTCGGCCGCGAGCGCCGGGAGCTCGCCGACGATGTCCGCGGTGCTGACCGATCCCTGGCCGCTGCCGACGATCTGGATGCGGGCGGCACGCAGCCACGCGGACGCGAGCGCGATCCGCGGGCCGGCCACGGAGCCGATCTCGATCCAGGTGAGTGGCCGGCCGCGGTCCGTGCGCTGCGTGAGCACGGCGGGCATGGCGCGCTCGGTCGCCGAGCCCCAGAGGTAGTCGATGACGACGTCGACGCCGGAGGCGGCCTCGCCGAGCGCGTGGTCGACGGCGGCGGGATCGCCCGCGAGCGAGACCGTGACATCGGCGCCGAGCTCGGTCAGGGCGGCGAGGCGCTCGGGATCGCGACCGGCGGCGATGACGTGGCGGGCGCCGAGACGCTTGGCGATCTGGACCGCCATCTGTCCCGCGTTGCCGGTCGCGCCGAGCACGAGGACGCTCTGCCCCGGCTCGAAGGCGATGCGGTTGCGCAGCGCGATCCACGAGGACATCGCGGGGTTCATCGCGGCTGCGACGGTCAGCACGTCGGAGCCGTCCGGGAGCAGGATGCTGCGCCGGGGGTCGACGACGACCTGCTCGGCCATGCTCCCGAGGTGGGTGTCGGCGAGGATGAAGTAGCGCAGCCGGCCGTCGGGGTCGCGGCCGATCCCGTCGAAGCCGGGGATCATCGGCAGCTGCCCGCTGCTCGCGTAGTGCGACCCGTCCGCGCTCGATCGCGTGCGCGGGTGCAGCCCGACCGCGAGGACGTCGATCGCCATCTCGTCGGGACTCGCCGGCGTCGGCGTGTCGAACGGCTCGTAGGCCGGTGGATCTGCGAACGATCGGACGACTGCTGCGTTCATGAGCGGGCGCTTTCGTGCGGATGGCGGCTCGAGCCGTTCGCGGCACGGCCGTGACTCGGCTCGGCCGCCGCGGCCGCGCTCGCAATGCCGATCTGCTCCTGGCGCAACCGGCACACGGTCGCGCCAAGGCCCGAGCGAAGCTCTGCGGCAGGCAGCCTGAGCTCTTGATGGGTCGCGGTGTCGATGCGCACGCTCGTGCTCGGCACGCGGATCAGCGTACGGAAACGCATGCGGCCGGTCGGCTCGCGCACGGTCTCGGCATCGCGGCCGACCGGACCGGACATCGGCCTGCCCGCTGGGACGCCCTCGTCACGGCTCGATGCGCCGCAGGACCTCGAGCATCGCGACGACCTCCTCGAACCCGTAGGCGTACGCCGTTGCGAGCCGGGCGTCGCCGAGCCGGAAGGCCAGGCCGGCGACGCGCGTGCTCGCCAGGCGGCGCGCGATGTCCTCGATCGTGTCCGGCGTCGCTCCGACGTGCAGGAAGAGCGGCGCGCGTCCGGCGATCTCGTCGATCTCGTCGATCCCGAGCGAGCCCTCGACGGGGTCGACGAGCGCGGCGTACGGGTCGACCGAGGTCGGGAACAGGTCGGCTTCGTAGAACGCGAGCGCCGGCTGGCCGGGGACCCCGAGGTCGACGAAGTCCAGCGGACGCGTGGGCTCGACGAACCCGCCCTCCACGATGAGCCCAGCGCCGGCCGCAGCCACCGCCGTGACGAACGCGTCGTCACGCGGCGCGCGCAGCTCGTGCACCTGGATCAGGCTCACGCCGAGCTGCGCGAGCCGCGCCGGCGCGTCGGGCTCGCGCTGCTCGGGCGCCAGCTCGACGACGGCGCGGGCGGCGTGACCCCCGCTTCCAAGCGGTTCGAGCAGGGCAGGCAGCAATCCCTCGAACACCGCTCGCTCGTCCTTCCAGCGCGGATCGGTGTCGAAGCCGTAGAAGACGGACTCGTCGGAGTCGAAGCCGACGAAGTCCGCGCCGAGGCGCGCCAGCACCTCGACCTCGTCCTCCGTCGCGACCCGGTGGACCTTGATGGGCAGCCGTCTCATCGGATCTCTGCGATCGCGCTCATCCGTCAGCTCGGAGCGATCTTCACCCAGACGTAGTCCGCATGCTGGTCGCGGGCGTGGTAATTCACGTCCTCGGGCAGCGACTTGTTGCGGATCTTCAGCGGCAGCTTCCCGTCCTTCGTCTCGAGCCGGATGTACGGCGGCCCATTGCCGTCGACGCGCTCGACGCCGGCCTGCACCTTGCCCTGCTTCTTGCCCTGCGGCCTGACCGTGCCGTGGATCCCGCCACCGGGATGCAGCTCGACGTCCTTGATGACGGGGTGGTGGAGCTTGACCAGAACCGGCGGCGTCCAGCTGCTCGTCATCTGGGACTCGAGCACCGAGACCACCGTGAACCCGGCCTCGCGGACGGCCTGCGCGATGAGCTCGGCCTGCGCGAGCTTGTCGAAGCGCGCCAGCGCCCCCCAGATGCGGCAGGCCTCGCCGTAGCCCTCCTCGGAGACGCCATCGTTCGCAGCCGCGCGCAGGGCCGGGAGATCGAAGGGCGTCAGGCTGGCGACGGCCATCGCGTTCTCCTCCTCCTTCTTCTTCTTCGCCGCCTGCGCACGCTTCTGCATCCACGCCGCGAAGTCGATCTTCAGCGTGGGCTTGGGATTCACGCCCCTCTTCGGCGTGGACTTCAACCAGATGTCCCAGTACTCATTCCAGTCGGTCTCCCTGGCGGGAGTGATCCACGCGAGCTTCACCGGGTCGAAGCGCTGCCCGGCCTCGGCGTTCAGCGCGATCTGCTCGTCGGTATCGAGCGCCCCCCACCTCCTCGCCGCGACGATCGCCTCGTCGACCTCCATGCGGGCGAGCACGGGACCGCCGCGAGCGCGGACGGCGCGCGAGAGCAGCACGCCGAGTCGATCGGCCGGCGGCTTCCTCCGCACCGCGTCGCCCGCCGTTGCGGGGACCGCGACGCACGCCGGCGTGGTGGCCGGCCGAGACGGGGCGAGGCTTGTCGCCGCCGGTGGTTCGGAGGTCGTGGTTGCGAGCATGAGGCTGCCGAGCCATCGTACGCCCACGCCGCGGTCGCGTGGTGCACGGGGGACCTCGTCGTCCTCGGTGATGAGGAGACGTCGGGCTTCGAGAGCTGGCCCTGCCTGGAGCCCCGCGCTCAGGACCCCGTCAGCGACGGATCCCGCGTCGCGGCCGCCGCGACCGCGCGCTCGACCGCGTTGACGTCGCGCACCGCGCCCGTGTCCGCCGACGTCGCCATCGCCGCGTACGCCCGCAGCGCCGGCGAGACGATCCGGTCGCGCGCCGCGGGCAGGTAGCCGACGCCGGTCTCCAGGCGCTCGCGACGCTCGGCGAGCTCGTCCTCGGAGACCTCGAGCACGAGCCGCCGGCTCGGGATGTCGATCGTGATCGTGTCGCCGTCCTGCACGAGCGCGATCGCTCCGCCGGACGCGGCCTCGGGCGAGACGTGGCCGATCGACAGGCCCGACGTGCCGCCGGAGAAGCGCCCGTCGGTGATCAGCGCGCAGGCCTTGCCGAGCCCCTTGCCCTTGAGGTAGGACGTCGGATACAGCATCTCCTGCATGCCCGGCCCGCCGCGCGGACCCTCGTAGCGGATGACGACGACGTCGCCCTCCGTCACGCGCCCACCGAGGATCGCGTCAACCGCGTCCTCCTGGGACTCCACCACGACCGCGGGTCCGGCGAACGTCAGGATCGACTCGTCGACGCCGGCCGTCTTGACGACGCAGCCGCGCACCGCGAGGTTGCCGTAGAGGATCGCGAGGCCGCCGTCCGTCGAGTACGCGTGCGCGACGTCGTGGATGCAGCCCCCGGCCGCGTCGGTGTCCAGCGACTCCCAGCGCTCGGACTGCGAGAACGCCGTCGCCGAGCGCCGGCAGCCGGGTGCGGCGTGGAAGACCTCGATCGCCTGCTCGGACGCCGCGCCGCCGCGGATGTCCCACGCGTCGAGCCACGCGCCGACCGTGGGCGCGTGGACGGTGTGGACGTCCTCGTCGAGCAGCCCGCCGCGGCGCAGCTCGCCGAGGATCGCCGGCATGCCGCCCGCGCGGTGGACGTCCTCCATGAGGTAGGTGCCGTTCGGCGCGACCTTGCACAGACACGGGACGCGCCGCGACAGCGCGTCGATGTCCTTCATCGTGAAGTCGAGCTCGGCCTCCTGCGCGGCGGCCAGGATGTGCAGCACGGTGTTCGTCGAGCCGCCCATCGCGACGTCGAGCGTCATCGCGTTCTCGAACGCGCCGCGCGTCGCGACGGAGCGCGGCAGCACGGACTCGTCGTCGTGCTCGTAGTAGCGCGCCGCGATCTCCACGACCGTGCGGCCGGCGGCCTCGTAGAGCTCCTTGCGCGCGGTGTGCGTCGCGAGGATCGAGCCGTTGCCGGGCAACGCGAGCCCGAGCGCCTCGGTCAGGCAGTTCATCGAGTTCGCCGTGAACATGCCCGAGCAGGAGCCGCAGGTCGGGCAGGCGGCCTCCTCGATGATCGCGATGTCCTCGTCGGAGACCTCGTCCGCGACGGCGTCGGCGATCGCCGTGATGAGGTTCAGGCCCTTGCGG
>DATAZX010000056.1:0-14182 GCA_036271815.1 Solirubrobacteraceae bacterium | reverse complement strand
TCGGCGCGCGCGGGCGCCGACGTAGAATCAAGCTGCTGCATGAGGAGGTACCGCTCCTTGTGTGGTCATGCCGCCCGGGTCGTTGTCGCGATCGCGGGCGGCGCTTTGATTTGGAAGCGCCACCGTCGCACGGCACGTCCCCAATGTCAAGTGTGCAGGGGAAACTTTCTTGAGTTGGTTGGTGCTGATCATGGCTGCGCGCCAGTGTAGGGCGCACCCGCGGCGTCCAGCCGGGCGACGGCCGCCTCGAGCCGCGCGCTACTCCGGGCGCACGGCGAGCTTGGCCTCGCTCGTCCTGCGCCGGTGCGACTCGGCGTAGGCCTCCGAGCGGAAGCGCAGGAGCGGATCCTGCGAGAGCTCGAGGCCCGGCGGGACCTTCGTCGGGTCGAAGACGAGGCCGTCGAGGAGCTCGGGGTCCTCGTGCATGCGATCGAGCACGAGCGTGCCGGCCGTGACGTCCTCGCGATCCTGCGGCCACTGCTTCGTGACGTCGTCGGTCGGATCTCCGGCGGCAGCCATCTGGAAGACCAGCGTCCACGAGATCGGTCCCGCGGCGACGCGGTTGCGGATCTCCGACAGGAGGTACTGCTCGGGATACTCGCGATCCTGCTGCGCGGTCAGGCCCTTGGCGTCGTCGGACGGGATCCAGCGGTAGCGAAACGCCCGTCGCGTCCCCTCCGCGTCGACGAGGAAGTAGGCGGTCAGGCCGAAGAACGCGCTGTGCGCGAAGCTCGGCGTCGTCGGCGCCTTGAGCACGGCGAGCAGGCCGGGCAGCGTGTCGAGGTGGGTGAGGATGTGCGGTATCAGCCGCAGCGGGCTGGGCTTTCCGTTCTTGCCGCGCCGCTGCGCTGACTGCAGCGCGATGAAGTCGTCGGGCACGCCGAACGGCGCGTGATCGATCGTCAGCGACGCCCACGCGGCGACGTCGCCGGAGGACGCCAGCTCGAAGCGCACGCCGAGGCCGAGCACGGCCTTGCGGTCGGGCGCGTACGGGCTCGGTGCGCCGTTGGAGAGCCGGACGACCGCCGCGACGCGCTGGCCCTGCAGGTGCTCCGCGGTGCTCAGCGCGGCGACCTCGGGCGTCGCCGTGAAGTGACCGCGCAGGCCGATGCCGCGCGCGTGCGCGCGGCGGAAGCTCGGCAGCGCCGGGCCGTAGCGCTCGAGCGCCTCCATCGCCTCCGCGACGCGCTCGGGTCCGCCGAGCTTCTCGGGGTCGCGGCTCATGACGCCTTCGCCAGCTCGCCGAGGACGACCGGATGCACGTCGTGCGCGTTGCGCTCGCCGATGAAGACGTCGAGGTGGCCGTAGCCGGGGATGACGTGCAGCGCGTGACGGCCCGGCTCGCGGGCCTCGAACCAGTCGAAGGTGCGCCGCTGGGTCTCCGGCAGAAAGCAGTTGTTCAGCGATCCGGTGATGAACGCGAAGCGCGCGTCGGTCTGCGGCGCCTGGGCGACGAAGCTCGCGGGCAGCTCCGGACGGCCGTCGACGCTGACGAGGTGCCCGGCGTCGACGCAGCGGGCGATCTGGCTGAAGAACGTCAGCGGGCCGGGGCCGAACTCGCCCTTGATCCACTCGTGCGTCGTGGCGCTGATCTGCTCGTGCGTCCACAGCGTCGGGTCGCCCGAGCCGAACATGAAGCTCGCGACCTTGCAGACGCCGTTGTCGCACTTGTGGCGCGAGAGCTTGGAGTACGCCGTCACGAGCTTCGGCAGGATGCCGGGCGGCCGCTCGCGGCCCCACTGCGGATCGAGGTAGCCCGTCAGCCGGGACACGACCGGGACGACGTGGTCGAGCTTGAGCTTCGCGATCCGCGGAACGACCGGATGCAGCGTGACGGCGTTGGCGACGACCGTGCGCACCCGCGGCAGCAGGCCGGCGCAGATCGACATCATGAAGCTCGTCGAGCCCTGGCAGTGCGTGACCGCCTGGATCGAGTCGGCGCCGGTCTGCTCGAGCACGAGCTGCACCGCCGGCGGGTGGTCGAGCACCGCGGCCTGGTCGAGGGTCCAGTGGTTGTGGGGCACGTCCATGCTCGCGCGCCACGTCTCCATCCAGACGTCGTAGCCGTCGTCGACGAGCGCCTCGACGAGCGTGCGCGGCGTCGGCGGGCGCCAGATCTCGGTCCGCACGCCGACGCCGTGGACGAGCAGGACCGGCCCCTTCGTCGGGGGCTTGGGCCCCTTGACGTGGATCACGTGCAGCGCCACCCCGTCCGCCGTGGTGAACGGGAAGACCTCGTCGGTGTGGGCGGCGGCGGTCGTCACCCGCGTCAGTCGCCGTGCTTCTTGGGGCCGTAGACCGTCCACAGGTCGCCGGCGAACAGCTCGCCGAAGCGCGCGAGCGCGTCGACGCGATGCGGCGGATGCACCCGGAACGTCGTGCACTGCACGGCGAAGTCCGTCGGGCGGATGTGCAGGATGCCCGTCGCGACGATCTCCGCGCCCTCGTCGCCCTCGGGCTGGACGTGCCCCTTGTAGACGTGGGTGAACAGCGTCGAGGTGTCCGACCAGACGTCGAAGCCGCGGTCGTCCTCGACGTCCTTGAAGCCGCGCAGCGTGATGTCGTGGCCCTCGCCGTCCTGCAGGAGCAGCCGGTACTTCATGAGCTTGCGCGGCGTGCCGTCGTCGCTGGCGTCGACGAAGAGGTTGAACCAGCCCTGCGAGACCTCGAGCCGGCCGCCGAGCGCGTCGCACTGGACGTGGCCGGTGATCGTGCCGGGGTGGCGCTCGTCTGCGACGAAGCGCTCGACGTCGTCCATCAGCACCGTCACGTGGAACATGAGGTCGGTCTTGGACTTCTTGCCGGCGCGAAAGCCCCTGTCGAAGTCGTCCTCGCCGAACGTCACGAAGCCGCGCATCTTCTCGGTGAACTGCACCGAGGCCGGCTGTGCGCTGGCGGGCGGCGGCGCATCGGTCACCGGCACCTCGTGGGACTCGGCGTCCTCGGCCGGCTTGGGCGGCGGCGGCGGTGCGGTCACGTTGCTTCCTTTCGTCTCGCCGACGATCGCGTCTGCGAAGCGGTCGGCGAGGGCGGCGATCGTGAGGCTGGGATTGGCGCCGACGGGGCCGGGCATGATCGAGCCGTCGGCGATGTGCAGGCCGGGGTAGTTGAAGACGTTGCCGTGGGAGTCGACGACGCCCTCCCGGTCGTTGCGGCCCATCGGGCAGCCGCCGAGCGCGTGGACCGTGACGACCCGGCTCAGCAGCCAGATCGGGTTGTCGAGGAACTCCCCGCCGAGCTCCTCGGCCATCGCCTTGGAGACCTCGCGGACGCGGTCGAAGTACGGCTTGGATGCCCCGTTCTTCCTCCAGTCGATCGCCAGCGAGCGATCCTCGCCGAGCGACATGATCCCCTCGGGGATGTCGCGGCCCATGCCGAGCAGCGGCAGGAAGCCCGACGACTCGGCCGCGTCGCCGATCAGCTGCGAGACCTCGTCGCCGATGTCCGTGTCGCGGTGGGTGATGAAGTTGCCGGCCGCCTTCACGAGGCGCGGGAGGTCGTGGTAGATCGTGTTCGGCGCATCCAGCAGCTGCAGCATCCAGCTGACGAACTCGGGCTGGCCGGCGTCCTCGAGGTAGAAGCCGCGGCCGTCGTCGCCGTGGCCGTCGAGCGTGTCGGGCATGCGGATCGCGCTCGTGATGACCGGCGCGTGGGCGGCGTCGAGGACGTGCGGCACCTTCCTGCCGTCGGGGCCGGTCTTCATGCAGTGGCGCGCGAACGTGAGCAGGTCGCCGTTGCCGCCGAAGCGCGTGCCCAGGCGCGGGCTGAGGTGCGGGAACGCGGCGCGGTTCTTCAGCAGCAGGTACGTCGTGCCCATCGTCCCGGCCGACAGGATCAGCCGGTCGCAGGTGATCGTGTGGCGATCGAGCCTCGACGTGTCGGTCTTGACGCCCTCGGACGCGGCGTCGTGGACGACGTACTCGACCTCGTAGCCGCCGCCGTCGCGCGGCGCGAACGAGCGCACCTCGCAGCGCGTGCGGATGTCCGCGCCCTCGTGCCAGGCAGCCGTGATGTACGTGTAGTCCAGCGAGTTCTTCGAGCCGTGGTTGCAGCCCAGGTCGCACTCGCCGGTGAGCTTGCACGTCAGCCGGGTGCGCCCGTGGATGTTCGGCCGCGCCTCGCGGATCGGCTCGCCGACCATCGCCGGGTCGCCGTCGTTGGCGAACGTCACGGCGAGGTTCACGAGGTTCCAGTCGAGGCCGAGCTTCTGCGCCGCGTCACGGAACGCGAGGGTCTTCAGCGTCTTGTCGTACGGGGCCTGGTCGAGCGGGTACTTCTGCACGTTCATCATCCGCTCGACGCGGTCGTAGTGCGGGTCGAGGTCGGCGCGGTCGACGGGCCAGTGCTCGTAGCCGCCCTTCCAGCTGCCGTGGCCGGGCTCCTCCTTGACGAACCAGTCCTCGTCCTTGCGCAGCAGGACGTTCGCGTAGATCAGCGAGCCGCCGCCCAGGCCGCTCGCGCAGATCGCGTCGATGTTCGCGAAGCTCCACAGGTTGAACATCCCGTGCAGGCCCTCGCTGGGGTCCCAGAACTGGGACTTCATGCCCAGCGGCGAGCGCGGGAAGGAGTTCGGCGGAAACGGCTTGCCGCGCTCGAGCAGGCAGACGCTCTGGCCGGCCTCGGCGAGACGGTAGGCCGAGACGGATCCTCCGAACCCGGATCCGACGACGACGGCATCGAAGTGCTCAGCGGTGGTGGTCAACGGGTCTGCTCCTAGCTGTGGGCGATGCTCGGCACCGCGCGATCCCGCGTGCGCCGGGCGGTGCGAACGCAACGATAGTCTCGCGCGCCGCCGTCGTGGGAGCTGTGACGAGCGTCACGCCCGGGCGGTCCCGATGCCCGTGCCCCGGCTCATCGCGCGAACGCCGTCCGCGCGGCGCGGCGGACCCCGAACCGGGCCTGCGGCGCGAAGCAGGCGCGCGCCAGCCAGGCGCCGAGCGGCAGCGCCCAGGCGAGGTAGAGCGCGCACTGGCCGTCGGGCCCCAGCCAGTCCGGCGCCTGTTGGAACGTGACCCACACGAGCACCGTCGCGGCAAGCGCGAGGACCGGCGGCCGCTCGGTCTCGCACAGCGCCTCCCATGCCAGCAGCGCGAGCAGGAAGGGCAGCGCGTAGTACACGTTGTTCCACGGGTCCAGCACGCAGCGCAGCAGCAGCAGCAGCGCGAGCAGGGCGAGCAGCTGCTCGCCGTCCAGGCGCGGCGCCGCGCCGCGCACGCGCGCCCACAGCAGCGACAGCGGCAGCACGAGGAAGGCGATCAGAGGATGCGTCAGCGACGACAGCCAGGCCGGCGGCGCGCGGTAGCCGGCCGGCTTGGGCAGGCCGTCGACGCCGATCACGACGTGGCTCGGGTCGCCGGCGAACCACCACAGCTGCTGGGGCTTGAAGATGACGCTGCCGGTGCTGGCGGCGCCGCTGACGACGGCGGCGTGCGACGCCGCGAGGACGATCGGGGCGAGCACGGCGAGCGTCACGGCGATCGCGATCGCGAGCGCGGCCGGCCGCCGCGACGGGAGCGCGAGCAGCACCGGCCCGATCGCGAGCACCGCCCACGACTTCGTCGCGATCGCGAGGCCGAGCAGCAGCCCGGCGAGGACGCTGCGGCGGTCGCGCGCCGCGAGCACGGCGCCGATCGCGAAGACCGCGCACAACAGCTCCTCGGGGTGGCCGATCTGCAGCGCGCGCAGCGTGATCGGGTTGGCGACGCAGAGGCCGAGGACGAGCGCGCGCACGCCGGTCGAGCGGCCGCGCTCCCCCATCCTGCGCACGAGCGCGACCGCGAGCCACGCGCCCGCGACGAGGCACGGGATCGACACGGCCCGGAAGATCGCGAGCTCGCCGCCGCCCAGCAGCGCGGCCGCGGCGGCGAACGGGGCGCGCAGCACGACCGAGCCGCCGTACGCCGGCAGCCCGCCGAGGAAGCCGGCGACGTCGCCGTGCACGAGGCGGTCGATCGCGGGCGAGAGCTCGCTGTCGAAGTCCGTCCAGGCGTAGTCGGTCAACCCGAGCCACGACAGCATCGCGACGCCGAGCAGGGCCGCGCCCCACCACGGCAGCTGCGGGCGCAGGCGGGCGATCACACGACTGCCATCGGCGCGGCGGCGCGCCCGCTTGACCCGGCGATTCGTCCAGGACCCGCGGACGCGTGCGCTACGCGACGGTGCGCGGCGCGTTCGGTGACGCGGACGCGTACGCCACCGGGCGGCGCGCGGCGCGTTCGGCATGACGCGGACGCGTGCGCCACCGGGCGGCGCGCGGCGCCCGCGGCAGGCCGCGGCCGGCGCGCTACGCGACGGTGCGCAGCGCCTTCGAGATGCCGCTGAGCACCTCGTGGCCGTCGTCCGTCACGACGACGAGGTCCTCGATCCGCACCCCGACGGCGCCGGGCACGTAGACGCCCGGCTCGACCGTGACGACGTTGCCGGCCGCCAGCGCGTCCTTGCCGATCTTCGACAGCCGCGGGCCCTCGTGGACCTCGAGCCCGACGCCGTGGCCGAGGCCGTGGCCGAAGTGCTCGCCGTGGCCGGCCCCGTCGATGATCGCGCGCGCGACCGCGTCGACCTCCTCGCCGGTCGGCCCCGGCCGCACCGCGGCCAGCGCCTGCTCCTGGGCGAGCAGCACGAGGTCGTAGATCGCACGGTCGCGCGGATCGAGCTCGCCGGTCGCGAACGTGCGCGTGCAGTCCGAGGCGTAGCCGTCCAGCTGCGCGCCCCAGTCGACGACGACGAGCGTGTCCGCCGAGATCGGCACGTCGCGCGGCGCGGCATGCACGACCGCCCCGTACTCGCCGGCCGCGACGATCGGCGGGAACGACACGCCCTGCGCGCCGCGGCGGCGCATCGCGATCTCGAGGTCCAGCGCGACGTCGAGCTCGGTGCGCCCGACGAGGCCGGCGAGCAGCACCTCCTCGAGCGCGTCGTCGGCGAGCCGCGCGGCGGCGCGGATCGCGTCGATCTCGGCGCCGTCCTTCACGGCGCGCAGGCGCTCGACGATCGCCGCGGTCGCGACGAGCTCGACGGCGCCCGGCGCGTGCTCGGCGAGCAGCTCCATCAGACGGGCGTGCTGCTTGACGGTGATGTGCGCGTCGTCGAAGCCGACGCGCAGCGGGCGCTGCGCGGGCAGTCCCTTGATCGCGCACTCGAGCAGGTCGGTGTCGATCTCGCGCTCCCAGCGTTCGTCGAGCTGCTCCGCGGACTGCGTGAGGTAGCGGAAGTCCGTGACGAAGCGCGGCGGCAAGCGCGGCCCGACGACCGCCAGGCCGTTGGAGCCCGTGAAGCCGGTCAGCCAGCGGACGTTGACGATGTTCGTCACGAGCAGCACGTCGAGCTCGCGCTCGGCGGCGGCCGCGGCGGCGAGCAGCGCTTCCAGGCGCGAGCTCACTCGCCGAGCTCGGCCTTCAGCGCCGCCAGCGCGTCGCGGTAGCCGTCGACGCCCTTGCCCATCACGGTCGCGATGCAGTGCTCGCCGAGCACGGAGACGTGGCGCCATTGCTCGCGCGCCATGACGTCGGAGAGGTGCACCTCGACGGCCGGCACGCCGGCGAGCTGCAGCGCGTCGCCGATCGCGCGCGAGTAGTGCGACCACGCGCCGGCGTTGACGATCACCCCGTCGGCGACGTCGCGGACGCGATGCAGCTGCTCGACGAACTCGGCCTCGGAGTTCGTGTGCACGAAGCGCGCGTCGAGTCCGAGCTCGTCGGCGAAGCCGTCGATCGCCTGCTCGAGCTGGCGGAACGTGATCCCGCCGTAGTGCGCGGGGTCGCGCCGGCCGATCTGGTCGAGGTTCACGCCGTGCATGACCTGGATGCGGTTGCGTCTCATGCGACCGGCAACTCTGTCACGGCCGGGGCGCGGCGTGCGGCGCGCCGCCGGCAGGCGAGCCCGCTACGACAGCTCGGCCACGGCCGCGAGCAGCGCCGGGGGGGCGACCCGCTCTCCGAAGCTCACCTCGCCCGGCGCGCGCACGAGCACGAACGGGACGTCCTCGCCGCGGCGCTTCTTGTCCAGGCGCGTCGCGGCGACGACCTCCGCCGGGTCGATGCCGCCGTCCATGCGCGCCGGCAGGCCGGCCGCAGCGAGCAGCTCGGCGACCTGGGCGCGCAGCTCGTCGGCCTCGCTGAGTCGCAGCGCCGCCAGCAGCCCGAGCGCGACGGCCTCGCCGTGGCGGTAGCGGCGATAGCGGGTGACGGTCTCGATCGCGTGGCCGACCGTGTGGCCGAGGTTCAGCACCTGGCGCAGGCCGCCGTCGCGCTCGTCCGCGGCGACGACCGCGAGCTTCGTGCGCGCGCAGTCGAGCACGACGCGCTCGTCGACCGGCGCGCCCGCCGCGATCCGCTCCCACAGCGAGCCGCCGGCGATGAGCGCCGTCTTGAGGACCTCCGCGTAGCCGGCCGCGTGCTCCTCGGATGGGAGCGTGCGCAGGGTGTCGACGTCGGTCAGCACCGCCGACGGCTGGTGGTAGGCGCCGACGTAGTTCTTGGCCTCCGGCAGATCGACGCCGGTCTTGCCGCCGTAGGCGGAGTCGACCTGGCCGACGACGGTCGTCGGCACCTGCACGACCGGCACGCCGCGCTGGTAGGTCGCCGCGCAGAACCCGGCGAGGTCGCCGACGACCCCGCCGCCGAGCGCGACGACGCGATCGCCATGGCCCATGCCGTGGGCGGCGAGCGCGCGCCAGACGTCCTCGGCGACGGCCAGCGTCTTGTGCTCCTCGCCCGCGGCGATCGCGATCGTGCGCTCGATCCCGCGCAGCCGCGACGCGTACAGCGGGCCGACGTGCTCGTCGGTGACGAGGAACGCACGGCCGCCGTCGGCGCCCGGCAGCACCGATCCCAGGATCCCGCGGCCGACGTAGACGGGATAGTCGCCGCCGGCGGTGTGCGCCCACACGAGCTTCGTCTGCCGCGGCGCCGCCGCGAGCGCCCGCAGCGCCGGCAGCGCCCGCGCCACGAGCCCGCGGTCGCCCTCGGGCAGGAACGCGTCGGCGGCCGCCGCATAGACGCGCTCGCGCTCGGCGTGCAGCGCGACGAAGGCCGCGCGGTCGGAGGCGAGCGGGCGCTTGCCACCGACCGCGCGCCTCCACGCCGTCTCGGCCGATACCTGCAGCCAGGCGACCGTGTGCTCGCGCAGCGCCTCGCGCACGGCCTGCGAGCCGAGGCTGCCGCCGCCGAGCGCGACGACCGGCGCGCCGGAGCGCAGCGCCCGCAGCACGACGGGCTCCTCGCGGCGGCGGAACTGCGCCTCGCCGTGGGCGGCGAAGAACCTCGCGATGCTCATCTCGAGCTGCGCTTCGAGCAGCGCGTCGGTGTCGAGCACGTCGGGCAGCGCGGTCGACTTCCCCGCGCCCATGAACCCCGCGAGGACTAGAGCCACGGCGCGCGGCCCACTACCGCTCCGGCCAGCCGATCCGCTCGCGGTACGCGGCGACGGCGCCGCGCACGTCGTCGATGTGATCGCCGCCGAACTTCGCCCGGTAGGCCTCGGCGAGCACGAACGCGACCATCGCCTCGCCGACGACGCCCGCCGCGGGCACCGTGCAGGAGTCCGTGCGCTCGCGCAGCGCCTGCGCGGGCTGCTTCGTCGCGATGTCGACCGAGCGCAGCGGCTTGGTGAGCGTCGGCAGCGGCTTCATCGCGGCGCGCGCGACGAGCGGCTCGCCGTTCGTCATCCCGCCCTCGAGGCCGCCCGCGTGGTTGGTCTCGCGGTAGTAGCCGCGCGCGTCGTCGTAGAAGAGCTCGTCGTGGGCCGCAGAGCCCGGCGTGCCCGCCAGGCCGAAGCCCTCCCCCAGGCCGACGCCCTTGATCGCCTGGATCGAGCACAGCGCGCCCGCGAGCCTGCCGTCGAGGCGCTCCTCCCAGGAGACGTGCGAGCCGAGGCCGGGCACGAGGCCGAACGCGATCACCTCGAAGACGCCGCCGAGCGACTCGTTCGCCTTGCGCTGGACGTTGATGTGGGCGACCATCTCGCGGCTCGCCGGCCTGTCGAGGCAGCGCACGGGGTCGTCGTCGACGCCGTCGAAGTCCGCGACGGCCAGCGGCGCGGCCGGCTCGGGCGCGTGCACGCTGCCGATCTGCACGACGTGCGAGCGGATCTCGACGCCGAGCGCCGAGAGGAAGGTCCGCGCGAGCGCGCCGCCGGCGACGCGCGCCGCGGTCTCGCGAGCGCTCGCCCGCTCGAGCACGTTGCGCACGTCGGAGAACTTGTACTTCTGCGTGCCGACGAGGTCGGCGTGCCGGGGCGCGGGAGGTGGACCTCGGGGATCTGCGCCTGCACCGGCCACGGGTTCATCCGCTCCTCCCAGTTGGCGTAGTCGCGATTGGCGATCTGCAGCGCGATCGGGCCGCCGAGCGTGGCGCCGTGGCGCACCCCCGCGGTGACCTCCGCGCGGTCGCGCTCGATCTTCATCCGCCCGCCGCGGCCGTGGCCGAGCTGGCGGCGCGCCATGTCGCGGTTCAGCGCGTCGGCGTCGAGCTGCAGGCCCGCGGGCAGGCCCTCGACGATGCAGGTGAGGCCGGGGCCGTGCGACTCGCCGGCGGTGATGAGACGGAGCGCCATGACAGGCGCCTGAGTCTATGGAGCGCCGATCGGCCACCACCGCCTCGCTCGCGGCGCCCGCCGGCGCGCCGCGTCAGAACGTCGCGAGGTAGGCGTCGACGAGCGCGTTGCCGAACAGCAGCGCGCAGGCGCCGCCGAGCGCGAGGAGCGGCCCGAACGCGATCGCGGTCCTGCGGCCGTCCGCGGCCCCCTTGCGGGCGATGACGACGATCCCCGCGAGCACGCCCGCCACGAGCGCGACGAGCAGCGCGGCCGCGACCGCGCGGCCGAGGAAGAGCCCGAGGACCGCGGCGAGCTTGACGTCGCCGAGCCCCATGCCGCGCGGGAACGCGAGCGCCGCCAGCAGCAGGAAGGCGCCGCCGAGCACGCCCGCGAGGAGGCGCCCGGGCTCGCCGCCGGGGTCCAGCAGCGTCCCCAGCACGATCGCGGCGACCGCCGCCGCCAGCGTGATCGCGTTGGGCAGCCTGCGCGTGTCGAGGTCGATCAGCACGAGCGGGACGAGCGCGGCCACGAGCACGAGGCCGAGCACGAGATCGGTGCCGCCGGCCGTGGCCGCGACCGCCACGAACACGATGCCCGTGCCCGCCTCGACGACGACGTGGCGCCGCGCGATCGGCGCGGCGCAGTCGCGGCAGCGACCGCGCAGCGCCAGCCACGAGACGACCGGGATCAGGTCGCCGCGGCGGATCGCGTGGGCGCAGTGCCCGCAGCGCGGCCCACCGGTGCGCGCCGGCGCGTCGCCGGACAGCCGCTGGGCGACGAGCACGCCGAGCGAGCCGGCGAGACAGCCGCCGAGGGCGGCGACGACGATGCCGAGGATCATGGCGCGGCGGAGGCTACCGGCGCGCGGCGGCGCCCCCGACCGGTGCGCGGCACGTGGCCCGCGCGACCGGCACGGCTAGTGGAACGTGCTCAGGTACGTCTGCACGAGCTCGTGGCCCGCGAGCAGCCCGACGACGCCGCCGAGCGCGAGGAACGGCCCGAACGGGATCGGGGTCTTGCGCCCCGCAGCCACGCCCTTGCGGGCGACCACGCCGAGCCCGATGACCGTGCCCGTGACGAACGCGACGAAGAACGCGGGCATGATCGCCGTCCCGAGGAACAGGCCGAGCACGCCGATGAGCTTCGCGTCGCCGAGCCCCATGCCGCCCGGGGTCAGCAGCGACGGGATCGCCAGCGCGGTGCCCGCGGCCGCGCCGGCGATCAGGCGGGTGACCTCGCCGCCGGGATCGAGCACCGTGCCGAGCACGACCGCCAGCACGGCGGCCGGCAGCGTGAGCTTGTTCGGGATCTTGCGCGTGTCGAGGTCGATCGCGGCGATCGGGACGAGGAAGGCGACGAGCACGAGCCCCATGACGAGCATCGCGGTGTCGTGCAGGTGCACGAGGACGACGGCGGCGAACAGCACCGCGGTGATCGCCTCGACGATCGGGTAGCGCGCGCCGATCGACGCCTTGCAGCTGCGGCAGTGCCCGCGCAGCAGCAGCCACGACAGCACGGGGATGTTGTCCTGAGGCTTCACCGGCGCGTCGCAGGAGGGGCAGTGCGATCCCGGGACCGAGAGCGACTCGCCCCGCGGCAGCCGGTAGGAGACGACGTTGAGAAACGACCCGATCACGAGGCCGAACAACGTGGCGGGCAGCAGGGCGACGGGCATGGCGGGGTCCTCGGGCTCGGGGGCGGAGCGGATGCTCTGCTCGTGTATCGGCAGTGGGCGCACAACCTTGATCGGCACCGCTGCGCGGGGTCTGACACGACGAGCGGGGCGGGCCTCTCGGCCCGCCCCGCTGTGCCTTTCAGTCGATGTCAGGTGCTGCTCGGCGCGCTACCAGCTGGAGGCGTTGCAGCCGCCCTTGTCCGAGCCGTTGCTCGGCACGCTGCAGGTGCGGGTGTAGCCGCTCGCGGTCTTGGAGATGGTGAACGTGTTGTTGGTCGCCGACACCGCGGTGAGGTCGTAGGTGTTGGCGTCGGTGACGTGAGCCGTACCGGTCTGCCCGGTGGAGTTCAGCGAGGACAGCATCTCGGAGTCCGTGGCGCAGCTCGTCGGCGTCGGGTCGTTGGTCAGGCAGGACTCGACCTGGGAGACCGCGTTGCGGACGGCGGACTTCGCCGAGGCGTCCTTCGCCTTGTCCTTCTGGCCGAGGAACGTCGGCAGGGCGATCGCGGCGAGGATGCCGATGATCAGGATGACGACGAGAAGCTCGATGAGCGTGAAGCCGGACTCGTCCTGGGCGCGGTTGCGCAGGTTCTGCAGCATGTGAAATCCCTCCTGGATTTCCGATTTGACAGATGCGTGCGGCGCGCCCTCGTCTTGGAGATCCGTGCCTTGGTGGCAGTCCGGCTGTCTCGTCAAGCAGCGTGAGACCCGTGACTTTGCGCCCCACCCTCGCGAGTGGTTTGCCCTTCTCACCTCGACTCCGGCTATCGCACGACATGGTCATCGGCCGCGCGGCACCGGTCGCGTAGCGGACTGGACGGATGACCCAGCGGATCGCGGTCCGGGAGACCGACGAGATCGTGGGACCCGTGCCGCGGCGCCACGACGAAGCGGGGCAGGCCTCTCGGCCCGCCCCGCCATCGCCTTCAGGTGTCGGTCAGGTGCTGCCCGGCGCTACCAGCTCGAGGCGTTGCAGCCGCCCTTGCTGGAGCCGCCCGTGGTCGGCACGACGCAGCTGCGCACGTAGCCGTTGGTAGAGCTCTTCGTGATCGTGAACGAGTTGCCGGTCGCCGACTTCGAGGTCAGGACGTAGTTGTTGGCGTCGGTGACGACGGCCGAGCCGCCGGTCGCGGCCGAGTTCAGCGAGCCGAGCATCTCGGTGTCGGTGGAGCACGCGACCTGGTCGGGCGTCGCCGCGGCGTTCGTCAGGCAGGACTCCATCTGGGAGACCGCGTTGCGGACGGCGGACTTCGCCGAGGCGTCCTTCGCCTTGTCCTTCTGGCCGAGGAACGTCGGCAGGGCGATCGCGGCCAGGATGCCGATGATCAGGATGACGACGAGCAGCTCGATGAGCGTGAAGCCGGACTCGTCCTGAGCACGGGCACGAAGGTTCTGCAGCATGTGATCCCTCCAGGATCTATGTGGACTGATGCGTGCAGAGCGCCCTCGTCTTGGAGATCCGTGCCTTGGTGGCAGTCCGGCCGTCTCGCGCAGCGTTTGCGAGACCCATGACGTTGCGCCCCACCCTCACGGGTGGTTTGCCCTTCGCACCGCGACTCCGGCTATTGCACACGGCACTGATCGGTCGCGCCGCCCCAGGGCGGGATTCACAATCGCCTAACCGGACGGATGGTCGACGGGGACCCGGCGCGCGGCGGCGCCGTCTCCGGGGATCCGGTTCAGGCGGGAGCGGAGGCGGCGTCGCCCGCGGGGGCGACCTCGCCGGCGGCGGCTGCCGCGGCCCGGCGTGCGGCCTGGGCGTCGTGCTCGGCGAGAAACGATCCGCTGCCCTCACACCACGGGCAGGCCTCCGTCGCCGGCTCGCCGCCGAGGTTCGACACGACCTGTCCCGTCCCGCGGCACGGCGAGCACGCGGCGCGCGCGTCGTCCGTCGCGGCGGGGGCGGCGGCGGTCGGGTCGGTGTCGGAGGCGGCGGGCACGAGGCGGGCCAGGCTAGCAGCGCCGCGGGGGCGC
>DATAZX010000055.1:0-76197 GCA_036271815.1 Solirubrobacteraceae bacterium | reverse complement strand
GAGCTCGGCCGCGCGCGTGCCGCTGCACGTCACGCGGCGCACGCGCTCGGCGACGGCCTCGAAGTCCGCGTCCCAGATCCACGAGACGTCGTGGCCGTCGGCGGTGCGGTCGTTGAGCACCGCGAAGACGTCGTGCTCGCCCGCGTCCAGCGCGAGCGTGCGCAGCACCTCGTTCGCGCCCGCCGGGTTCTTGACGAGCATGATCGCGAGCTCGCGATCGCCGATGCGCACCGTCTCGGCGCGTCCGAACGCCGCCCGCGTCGCCTGCAGCCCGCTCACGATCGCGCTCAGCTCGATCCCGAGCGCGTGCGTCAGCGCCGCCGCACCGAGCGCGTTGTAGACGTTGTAGAGGCCGGGAAGGGGAAGGGCGACCCGCGCCTGCGCCTCGCCGATGTGCAGGTCGAACGCGGCGGCGCGCGTCCCGTCGAGCGCGATCTCGCTCGCCCACACGCCGGGCTGCGGGCGCGGCCCGTCGCCGTTGGGGCAGTGGTAGCGGCCGAGGTGGCCCATGTAGACCGCGTCGTAGACGTACGCCGCGCCGCAGCGCCGGCAGGTCTTCGAGTCCGAGGCGTGGGCCATGCCGGCGAGCGCGACGCCGTCGTCCTGCACGCCGAAGTACGTCACGCCCGCGCGATCGCGGCCGAGGTCGGCGACGAGCGGGTCGTCGGCGTTGAGGACGAGTCGCGTGTCCGGCGCCGCGGCGACGGCCGCCGCCCAGCGGTCGGCGATCGTCTCGAGCTCGCCGTAGCGGTCGAGCTGGTCGCGGAAGAGGTTGCTCAGCAGCAGCGCGCGCGGTCGCAGCTGGGGCACGACCTGGTCCAGCCAGAACTCGTCGACCTCGAACAGGCCGGCGTCCGCGTCGATCCCGCGGCCGTGCGCGGCGTGCAGCAGCGCGGTCGTCACGCCGCCGGCCATGTTCGCGCCGGCGCGGTTGTGCACGAGCCGCTCGCCGGCGCCCTCGAGGATCGCGGCGACCATCGCCGCGGTCGTCGTCTTGCCGTTGGTCGCGGAGATCACCGAGCTGCCGTCGCGCAGCCGGCCCGACAGCCGCGCCATCGCAGCGGGCTCCAGGCGCATCAGCAGCTTGCCGGGCAGGCTCGTCCCACCGCGCCCGCTGCGGCGCGACAGCGACCCCGCGGCACGGGCGACGGCGATCTTCGTGGCGAGGATCATGCGTCCGCGAGCAGGAGCGTCGCGATGCGCTCGGAGATCGCGACCGGGCTCGGGTTCTTCGCGGCCTCGGCGGTCGCGCGGTCCGAGGCGCCGGTCAGCACGGTCGCGCCGTCGATGCCTGCCGCGTGCGCCGCGCCGAGGTCGGAGTCCACGCGGTCGCCGACCATCAGGGCGCGACCGGGCCCGAGCCGGTCGAGCGCCGTGCGGATCAGCACGGGCTCGGGCTTGCCGACGATCGACGCCGAGCGTCCCGAGGCCGTCTCGACCGCGGCGAGGATCGAGCCCGATCCGGGCCACAGCCCGTCGGGCATCGGGAACGTCGCGTCGCGGTTGGCGGCGACGAAGAACGCGCCGCGTCGCGCGGCGAGCGCGGCGTCGCGCAGCTCGGCGTAGTCGAAGCGCGGGTGGTAGGCGACGACGACGACGTCGGCGCGGCTCGCGAACGTCGTGCCGTTGACGATCCGCAGCCCCGCCGCCTCGACGTGCTTGCGGACCGCGGGCGACCCGATGACCATCGCCGAGCCGCCGTCGAAGCGCTCGGCGAGCACGAACTGCAGCGCGCCGCCGGCGGTCACGACCTCCTCCAGCGAGCCCTGGATCCCGAGGCGCCAGAGCTTGCGCACGTACTCCTCGGTCGTCAGCTGCGTGTCGTTGGTGACGAACGCGATGTTCTTGCCGGCGGCTCGCAGGGCGGCGACCGTGTCGATCGCACCCTCGGTCAGCTCGCTGCCGACCCAGACGGTGCCGTCGAGGTCGAGCAGGATGTGGTCGTAGCGCGCGGCGAGGGAGGTGATCTGCACGTCGCGCAGTTTGACTACCCTTCCGCGACGTGCGGCGCGCCACCGTCCTCAGCGTGTTCCTGCTCGCCGCCGCGGCGCTCGCGGCGTGCGGCAAGAGCGGCTCGTCGGTCGCCGCCAAGACGGCGAGCACCGCGACGTCCCGCACCACCACGGCGACGGAGCCCGAGATCGTCCCGCGCTCGCACCACGACGGCTGCAAGGCGGTGCCGTCGCCGGTGCCGTCGGCGCACCCGACCGTCCCGCTGTCCAAGCGCAAGCTGAGCCGCAAGCGCACGTATGTCGCCGTCCTGCGCACGAACTGCGGCACGATCGAGATCGAGCTCGACGTCCGCCACGCCCCGAAGACGACCGCGTCCTTCGCCGGCCTCGTGCGCCGCCGCTTCTACGACGGCCTGAACTTCCACCGCGTGTCGCATCCCGAGGGCAAGGACTTCGTCATCCAGGGCGGCGATCCCGAGCTGACGGGCAACGGCGGCCCCGGCTACAGCATCGTCGAGCGGCCGTCGCGCAAGACGCGCTACGTCGAGGGCGTCGTGGCGATGGCCAAGACCCAGGACGAGGCGCCCGGCACGTCCGGCAGCCAGTTCTTCATCGTCACGGCGCGCAACGCGAAGCTGCCGCCGGACTACGCCGTGCTCGGGCACGTCGTCGGCAGCACGACCGCGATGCGCCGCATCGCCCGCCTCACCACAGACCCCGTCAGCGAGATGCCGGTGGACCCGGTCGTCATCAAGAGCATCCGGCTCACGAGCCGCTGAGCTCTCAGAACAGGGAGGCCTGCTCGGGCGGGTCGAGGCAGTCCGGCGCGTCGTGGCGTGCGTCGTTGACGGCCCGACTGACCGGCCGGAGGCGCAGCCGCGGGTCGCCGGGGGCGAGCAGCGCGTGCAGCTCGCCGGCCGGGGTGGCCGGGTCCAGCCAGCGCGGCTCGTCGGCGGCGTCGAGGATCACCGGCATGCGGTCGTGCAGCTCGCGCACCGGGCCGGCGGCGGCGGTCGTGACGATCGAGCACGTGCGCAGCGGCTCGACGTCGCCTTGGTCGGGCGGTCGCCAGGAGGCCCACAGGCCGGCGAACGCGAACGGCGCGCCGTCCTCGCGGGTGATCCAGTGCGGCGTCCCCGCCGACCACTCGAAGAAGCCGTCCGCGACGATCAGGCAGCGCCGGCGCTCGAACGCGTCGCGGTAGGCGGGCCGCTCGGCCACGGTCTCGGCACGGGCGTTGATCGTCCTGACGGCGATCTCGCGCGGATCGCGCGCCCAGTGCGGGACCAGGCCCCAGCGCAGCAGCGCGCCGGACGGCCGCTTCGCGTCGCGCTCGCGCACGACCGCGAGCACGTCGTCGCCGGGGGCGACGTTGAAGCGGCGGCGGATCTCGAGGCGCTCGTCGACGCCGAAGCGGACGCGCAGCTGCGCGGGGTCAGGCGCGGCGAGCGTGTAGCGCCCGCACATCAGCCGCCGGTGCGCGACGCGCGCGCCTTGGCCTGCGCCTTCGCCTGCCGGCGCCTGCCGACGAGCGCGAGCACGGCCAGCGCGACGATCACGACGATGATCCCGAGGCCGATCGCGACGCTCGTCGACGCGCCGCCGAACGGCAGCGTGATGAGCTCGGCGACCAGGAAGCCGATGACGATCAGCGTGACGACGATCGCGAACAGGATCAGGCCGCCGCGGATGCGCATGAGCCTGCTGGCGCCCTGCGCCGGCGAGATCAGGCCCATGAGCCGCAGGATGAAGAGCTGGCGGTTGGACGGCGCCTGCTGGCCGAGCTTCTCGACGGCGGCCTTGAGGTCGTCCGGGCGGCGCTCGGCGAGCGCCAGCGATGCCTCGGCCATGCGCCGCAGCTGCATGCGCTCCTGCGGGCGCGCGGCGGCGATCGCCTTGCGGAAGTGCTCGCGCGCCTTCGTCGCGTCGTACTTCTCGGACGCGCGCGCTCCGAGGATCGCCTGCGCCGCGGCGCGATGCTTGGTCTCGGCCGCGAGCTCGTCGTTGGAGCGCTCCTCGAGCTGCGCCATCGCCGCGAGGGCGCTCTTCTGCTCCACGCGGACCTGTCGCTGCTTCGCCATTGCCGCGGAAGTGTAGACGCGGGCTGCGCGGCGGTCGTGTCATCTGCGACGAAGCGGCCCGGCGGTCGCGCGGCGGGCCGACGGCGAGCGGCGCGGCGGCGTAGTCTCGCCTCCGTGAAGCGCCTCGCCGCACTTCTTTGCGTCTTCGTCCTCGGCCTCGCGATCCCGGCACTCGCGACGGCGCAGCTCGGACCCACGAACGTGCCGGCGCCGCTCACCGCGCCCGACCCGTCGCAGCTGCCGGCCGCGCCGGTCAACGACGACGACGGCGGGCTGAGCTCGACACAGGTCCTGCTGATGATCGGCGGGGCGATCGTCGTGATCGGCGTGATCGCCTGGGTGATCGTGCGCGACGCCCGCAGCGTCGCTCCGACGGCGCGCGGCGCGTCCTCGTCCGGCGGCGACGGCGGATCCGGCTCGGCCGCGCAGCGCAAGTCCGCCCGGGAGCGCGAGCGCGAGCAGGCCCGCAAGCGCGCGAAGGCCAAGCACGTGCGCGATCAGCGCAAGCGCAACCGCCCGCGCTGACGAGCCGGCCGGGCGCCGCCCGCCTATCCTGCCCGCGATGCTGATCGCGATCGACGGCCCCGCCGGTGCCGGCAAGTCCACGGTCGCCCGCGCCGTCGCGGAGGCGCTCGGCTTCACGTATCTCGACACGGGCGCGATGTACCGCGCCATCGCGCTCGCCGAGCTGCGCGGCGCGGCCGATCCGCTGGCGAGCTCGATCGGGCTCGGAGCGCGCGTCACGCTCGACGGCGAGGACGTCAGCGCCGCGATCCGCACGCCCGAGGTCACTGCGCGCGCGTCGCAGGTCGCGGCGCGACCGCAGGTGCGCAGCGCCCTCGTCAAGCTCCAGCGCGGGCTCATCGCCGGCGGCGACTACGTGGCCGAGGGCCGCGACATCGGCACCGTCGTCGCGCCCGACGCGGAGCTGAAGGTCTTCCTCACGGCCTCGCCCGAGGAGCGCGCCCGGCGCCGCGCGCAGCAGACCGGGGCCGAGGTCGCGGTCGTGCTCGCCGAGCAGAGCGAGCGCGACGAGCGCGACGCGACGCGCGAGCACTCGCCGCTGACGCTCGCCGCCGACGCGATCGAGGTCGACACGACGGGCCTCGAGATCGGCGAGGTCGTCGCGCGGATCGTCGCGCTGGCGCGCCCCGGCCGAGATCCAGGCTGAGACGCTCGCCGGCCGCCGCGCCGCCCGTCCTAGACTGATGCGCGTGAGCCGCGACGACAGCTGCGAGGTCGCGGCCACTTCGCGCGCCGCAAGCGGGGACCGGCGGACGCCGCGGGCGAAGCGATGAAGGTCGCGGTCGTCGGCTATCCGAACGTCGGCAAGTCCTCGCTCGTCAACCGCCTGACCGGCACGCGCGAGGCCGTCGTGCACGAGCGTCCCGGGATCACGCGCGATCGCAAGGAGATCGCGACCGAGTGGAACGGGCGCCGCTTCACGCTGATCGACACCGGCGGGATGGACTCCGAGGACCCCGACCCGGTGAGCGGCTCGATCCGCGACCAGGCCAGGGCCGCCCTGTCGGATGCGCAGGTCGCGCTGTTCGTCTTCGACGCGAAGGCCGGCGTGCGGCCCGGCGACGAGGAGCTCGCCGACCTGCTGCGGCGCACGAAGATGCCGGTCGTCGTCGCCGCGAACAAGATCGACGCGGCGGTCGACATCCCGCTCGCCGCCGACGCGCACCGACTCGGCTTCGGCGACCCGATGGCCGTCTCCGCGGCCCAGGGCCTCGGCACCGGCGACCTGCTCGACCGCCTCGTCGCGCTGCTGCCCGAGGACGACGACGAGGTCGAGGAGGGGATCGTCCGGCTCGCCGTCATCGGCCGCCCGAACGTCGGCAAGTCCTCGCTCGTCAACAAGTTCGCCGGCTCGGACCGCGTCATCGTGTCCGAGGTCGCGGGCACGACGCGCGACGCGATCGACCTGCCGCTGCAGGTCGACGGGCGCACGCTGATCGTCGTCGACACGGCCGGCATGCGCCGCCAGTCGAAGGTTTCGGAGTCCGTCGAGTACTACACCGTGCTGCGCTCCCAGCGCGCGGCCGAGCGCGCCGACGTCGCGCTCGTCGTGTGCGACGCCAACGACGGCGTCACCGCGCAGGACATGCGCGTCGCCGAGCTCGCGATGCAGTCCGGCTGCGCAACGGCGCTCGTGCTGAACAAGTGGGACACGGCGGGGATGGACGAGAAGGACCTCGACCACGAGCGCGCGAAGGTCGCGCGCAAGCTGCGCCTGCGACCGCGCGTGATGACCGCGAGCGCCCTGACGGGCCGCAACGTCGAGCGCCTGCTCAAGGAGGTGCTCGCGCTCGGCGACCGCATGCAGGGCCGGATCCCGACGCCCGAGCTCAACCGCTTCCTCGGCGAGGCGGTCCAGGCGCGCCAGCCGCCGGCCAAGCAGGGACACCGCCTGAAGCTGCTGTACGCGGCGCAGATCGGCGAGCGCCCGCCGCGCTTCGCGATCCAGGTCAACTCGCGCCAGCGCGTCACCCGCGACTACGCGTATTTCATCGAGAATCGCCTGCGAGCGCGCTTCGCGATGGACGGCGTTCCGCTCATCATCGACTTCGTCGAGCGCAAGTCTCGCCGCGGCGAGGACCGATAGCCGAGAGTCATCCGGATTCAGCGCCCTTCTCGTTGAGTGACCCATCGGCGGCGCGAACGAATCGGCGCGTCATCAGCCGCCCGTCTACGTCGCGGGCGAACAACACCACCTGGTTCAGCTGCACGTTGCGTTGCCACCACGTCCAGGCGTCGGAGTCGGCGAGGTCGTCCGGATCGTCGATGTACTCGGCGACGACGAACGGGATGGATCTGCTGGGATCCAGGAACAAAGCCAAGTCGACATACCGCACTGGCGAATAGGCGTCGTCGGAGGAGATCGGCACGCGCAGACCGTGTTCGAACGCGCCGCTGGATACGGGTGCCCCCCAAGCGAATCTCCATGAAAGCCATTGCTGCACTTGGCGAACCGCCTCTTGGCGTCGAAACACGTTGGCTCGACTACCGGTGACGGACGGGAAGAGGTGGCGCATGACGCCGAGGTAGCCCATGCCGAGCGCGGACGTGACGGCGTCCAAGCTCCCGTCGAGGAGCACATGCTCGCTGCGCGCAAGGTAGGGATCATCCTCCAGCACGAACAGGCGATGGAGCGAGAGGGTCTCGGCAGGGCTTGCACCGGGCTCGTTGAGGAACGAGATCACTCGGCGCTCGGCCGTCTCGTTGGCCTCGCGTACGCGGCTGAGGACCGGGATGACCTCGACGGGAGCCTGATCATCGAGGCGGACAGCTTGGGCGATGCTGCGCAGCACGGCGCGCGTGCCGGCGAGGCTCTCAGGATTGTCGAGCAGGAGGGAGACCACCTTGTCGGCCAGCAGCGTCGTCGCGATTCCGCCCAGCTCGGTGATCCCAGTACGCGCGTCGATGAGGAGAAAGTCTGCTTGCAGTTCTTCCGCGAGGAGTGCTTGGAGTTCGAGGAAGGTTGCGATCGCGTCGCTGTCCGTGTCGCCGAGAAGGCCGTGGTGGGCCAACGCGGTCAGTCCCTTCCAGTATGTGCCCGACGGCGCGGCACCGGCCGGCATGAGCCATAGCGCGGCGCTTCCCGGCGGCATTGCGACAGAGAGGACGTAGTCCGCCACGCTCTCCGGCGGCGCGGTACCGACGGACCGCAGCAGATAGTCGACGACTCCGCGATCTGGAATGAAGTTCAGAGACCGCTGAGCTGGCTCTCCGGTGCGGAGTTTGTAGTGCAGTCCTGGCGCTTCGAGGTCCAAGTCGAGCGCGACGACCCGCTTTCCCGCCAGCGCGAGGAATTGTGCCGCGTTTGCCAGCAGCAGGCTTCTCCCGCTGCCGCCCTTGTACGAGTAGAAGGTGACGGTCTCCACGCGACGCGGCTTGTCAGCCGACCGGGAACGGTGCGCCCTGCTTGACCAGCGCACGGGTGACTCGGGCGATCTCGACTAGGCCGAATCGCGCCGCCACGTGGGGATAGCGTGCCCCGAAGGAGCGTTCGCGTTCATCGATCAGCGTCATTATCTCCTCCCGCAACTCGGGGCTTCCGTCCTCTTCGGCGAGGTAGCGCGTCGCGAGATCGCGTGCTCGGTCGTGCTCTCCGGCGATGTCGGCCGCACGCACCGCTCCGCGTCGCGCAATGGCGCCTTCCACGTCCGACGCCGGAAGGGCGACGGCGAGCCGTTCCTCGATCAACGAGACCTCGAGATAGGCCTCGGCAGCGGTTGGGGAGTCGAGATCCGCGAGTGCGTCGGCACGGAGGATCGCTTCGGTCACGAGCATGTTCAGCTCATCCACGGTCATGGTTCGACACTCGTTGTCGCCAGCGCGGCCAGCGGCGTCGCAAGTTCGACGACGCACGCCGCACGCTGGTCGGCGAGCGATCGGCCGACCTGGCGCGCCTTGTCGCGGAGCCGGTGAGCATGGTCGCCTGCGTCGATGCCGCTGACCTCGAGCGCGATCCTGTTCCCCTCGGGATCTCGCATGATCCAGTCCGCGTGATCACCACGCTGTCCGCGACGTCGAATCACCCAGCTCAGCGCGACGCTCACGAGCGCGAGCGAGATCGCCTCGGCGGCGTCCTCGGTGATCCGATGGCGGTCGAGCTGGGTGCGCGCCTCGTCGTCGGCGGCCGTCCAGTCGAGCGCCGTGTCGTGGTTGATCGCGTCGAGCCGGGCTCGCAGCCGCGCGCCGGGCGCGTGGCCGTTGCGCTGCAGGCCCAAGGCTGCGCAATGGCTGAGGTCCGCAGCCCTCGCCAGCGGGATCGCCGGGTGCATCTCCTTGAGCTGTGCGAGATCCAGCCTCATCTCGCCAGCGTAGATGACGCCCAGGTCGGTTGGGCAGCGCGGAGGGCTCTGCCCGGTCGAGCGGACGTCCCAACGCGGGACAGACCGATAGCGTTCCGGCCATGACCACCTTCGAAGACGACGAGTACCTCTTCACCTCGGAGTCGGTGACGGAGGGCCATCCCGACAAGATGGCCGACCAGATCTCCGACGGCATCCTCGACGCCTGCCTGGCAGGGGATCCTCTCTCGCGCGTAGCGTGCGAGACGCTCGTCAACACGGGGCTCGTCGTCGTCTCGGGCGAGATCACGACCGACACGTACGTCGACATCCAGGACGTCGTGCGCGAGACGATCCGCAAGATCGGCTACATCGACGCCGACCTCGGGTTCTCCGCCGACTCGTGCGCCGTGCTCAACACGATCGACCGGCAGTCCGCCGACATCGCGCAGGGCGTCGACGCCGCGCTTGAGACGCGCTCCGGCGAGGCCGAGGGCGACGAGCAGTCGCTCGCCGGCGCCGGCGACCAGGGCATGATGTTCGGCTACGCCTCGAACGAGACGCCGTCGTTCATGCCGCTGCCGATCAGCCTCGCGCACAAGCTCGCCAAGCAGCTCTCGGTGGTGCGCAAGAACGGCGATCTGGACTACCTGCGTCCGGACGGCAAGACCCAGGTCTCGGTCCGCTACCGGGGCGGCAAGCCGGTCGGGATCGAGAAGCTGCTGATCTCCTCGCAGCACGCCGAGGGCTGCGAGTCGCAGATCGCCGACGACCTCTGGGAGCACGTCGTGCTCCCGATCCTGCCCGCGGACCTCTACGACGCGGTGCAGCTGCGGCGCGAGTTCCTCGTCAACCCGACGGGCCGCTTCGTCATCGGCGGCCCGGTCGGAGACTGCGGGCTCACCGGTCGCAAGATCATCGTCGATACGTACGGCGGCATGGCGCGCCACGGCGGCGGCGCGTTCAGCGGCAAGGACCCGTCGAAGGTCGACCGCTCCGCGGCGTACGCGGCGCGCTGGGTCGCGAAGAACCTCGTCGCCGCGGGTCTGGCGGATCGCTGCGAGGTCCAGGTCGCGTACGCGATCGGCGTGTCGCACCCGGTCAGCGTGATGGTCGAGGACTTCGGCACCGGCAAGGTCAGCCGCGGCAAGCTGCAGGAGCTCGTCCACGACCACTTCGACCTGCGTCCCGGCGCGTTTCGCCAGGAGCTCGACCTGCACCGGCCGATCTACCAGCCGACCGCCGCGTACGGCCACTTCGGCCGCGACGACGTCGAGTTCAGCTGGGAGCAGACGACGAAGGTCGACGCGCTGCGCGCGGCGGCGGGTCTGTAGCGACGGGCGGTCCGGCGTTGCCGTCTGCGGACGGCGCGCCGGCGTGGGGAGGGGCGAGCTTCGGGCGGTCGGGGCCGATGGGAGGCGATGGCCGATCCGGAGGGGATGTCCCTGCTCGAAGCCGGTGCCGACGACACCCTGAGCTCGCCGTTGCCGTCCGGGCTCGGCTTGCGGCTCGGCACGCCGTCCGACGCCTGACCGAGCCCGGCGGCGGTCCGCACGCGGACCCCTTCTATCCTCTCGGCTCGCCATGAGCACCGAGTACCGCTACGACCCCGCCGAGATCGAGCCCCGCTGGCAGCAGGTGTGGGCCGACGAGGGCACCTGGGAGGTCGCCAACGACAGCAGCGACCCGCGGCGCACGTCCTACGTGCTCGAGATGCTGCCGTATCCGAGCGGCGAGCCGCACATCGGCCATCTCAAGGTCTACTCCGTCGGCGACGCGGTCGCGCACTTCCATCGCCGCACGGGCCGCCGCGTGCTGCACCCGATGGGCTACGACGCGTTCGGCCTGCCGGCGGAGAACCACGCGATCAGGACCGGCGTGCATCCCCGCGACTCCACCAACGCGTCGATCGCGAGCTTCCAGAGGCAGTTTCGCGCGTGGGGGATCTCGATCGACTGGACGCGCGAGTTCGGCACGCACGAGCCGCGCATCTACCGCTGGACGCAGTGGATCTTCCTCGAGCTGTTCAAGCGCGGCCTCGCCTACCAGAAGCAGGCGGCCGTCAACTGGGACCCGGTCGAGGAGACCGTGCTCGCCAACGAGCAGGTCAAGGACGGGCGCGGCGAGCGCAGCGGCGCGCTCGTCGAGGTCCGCCAGCTCACGCAGTGGTTCTTTCGCATCACCGACTACGCCGACCGGCTGCTCGAGGACCTCGCGACGATCCGCTGGCCCGAGCACGTCAAGACGATGCAGCGCAACTGGATCGGGCGCTCGGAGGGGGCGGAGGTCGTCTTCTCGTGCGAGGAGGTCGGCACGGACTACCCGGTCTTCACGACGCGGCCCGACACGCTGTTCGGCGCGACGTTCTTCGTCATGGCGCCCGAGCACCCCGACGTCCTGCGCCTGACGGCGGGCACGGACCAGGAGCAGGCGGTGCAGGAGTACGTCAACCGCGCGCTGACGTCCGACAAGCAGCTGCGCGGGGACGTCGACAAGGCGAAGACCGGGGTCGCGCTCGGGCGCACCGTCACGAACCCGGTCAACGGCGAGCAGCTGCCGATGTACGTCGCCGACTACGTGCTGATGGAGTACGGCACCGGCGCGATCATGGCCGTCCCCGGCCACGACGACCGCGACTTCGCGTTCGCGCAGGCCTACGACCTGCCGGTGCGGCGGGTGATCGAGGGGGGCGACGGCGAGCTGCCGTACGTCGGCGACGGGCCGCTCGTCAACTCCGCACCCGAGTTCGACGGGCTGCACAACCGCGAGGCGCTGCGCGCGATCGTCGACTGGCTCGACCGCGAGGGCAAGGGCCACGCGTCGGTGAACTACCGCCTGCGCGACTGGCTGATCTCGCGCCAGCGCTACTGGGGCACGCCGATCCCGATCGTCCACTGTGCGAAGTGCGGCGCCGTGCCGGTACCCGAGGCCGACCTGCCGGTGCTGCTGCCCGACGTCGAGGACTACAAGCCGCGCGGGCGCTCGCCGCTGGCCGCCGCCGAGGACTGGGTCAACGTCGCGTGCCCGTCGTGCGGCGGACCGGCGCTGCGCGAGACGGACACGATGGACACGTTCGTCGACTCGTCGTGGTACTTCCTGCGCTACTGCGACGCCAACAACGACGAGGCCGCCTGGGACCCCGCGGCGGTCGCGCAGTGGATGCCGGTCGACCAGTACATCGGCGGCGTCGAGCACGCGATCCTGCACCTGCTCTACGCGCGCTTCTTCACGAAGGCGCTCAGCGATCTCGGCCATCTGCCGCCGGAGGTCCAGGAGCCGTTCGCGGCGCTGTTCACGCAGGGCATGATCCTGCGCGACGGCGACAAGATGTCCAAGTCCAAGGGCAACGTCGTCGCGCCGACCGCCCTCGTCGAGCGCTTCGGCGCCGACACCGCGCGCTGCTACATCCTCTTCATCGGCCCGCCCGACCAGGACGCCGACTGGTCCGACGGCGGCGCCGAGGGCATGCATCGCTTCCTCGGCCGGCTGTGGCGGCTGTGCGCCGAGGCCGCCGACGAGCTGCCGGACGATCCGATCCCGGATGGCGATTCCGCCA
Source organism: Solirubrobacteraceae bacterium (assembly GCA_036271815.1). Classification (GTDB taxonomy): domain Bacteria; phylum Actinomycetota; class Thermoleophilia; order Solirubrobacterales; family Solirubrobacteraceae; genus CADCVQ01. Next base: position 63,806 of record DATAZX010000055.1, on the reverse strand, counting down.
ATCCCGACGACGAGCGGGTGCTGCGCAAGGCGCACTGGGCCATCGAGAAGGTCACCAACGACATGAGCGAGCGCTTCAACTTCAACACGGCGATCGCCGCGGTGATGGAGCTCGTCAACGAGACGACGCCGGCCAAGCGCGGCGCCGCGGCGCCCGGCTCGGTGCGCTTCGCGCTGAGCACCGCGGCCTCGCTGCTGTCGCCGTTCGGCCCGCACGTCGCCGCCGACGCGTACCACCTGCTGACGGGCAAGCGCGTCTGGGAGCAGCCGTGGCCGAGCGCCGACCCCGCGCTGCTGGAGGCGGACACGTTCGAGCTCGTCTGCCAGGTCAACGGCAAGGTGCGCGACCGCGTGCCGGCGCCGACCGGCGCGTCGCGCGAGACGCTGCTCGAGCTCGCCCGCGCGAGCGCGAAGCTGCGGGCGCATCTCGACGGCCACCAGGAGGTCAAGGCGATCGTCGTGCCGGACAAGCTCGTCAACATCGTCGTCCGGTAGGCCGGGGGAACGACGGGCGGAGGGTCGGGGCTTGGGTGGCGCCGCCGTCAGCGTCCGCTGCGGGGTGGCGCAGCCCGGCGCGCTTGCCGGCGTGTCAGCGCCCGCTGCCGAGCAGCGTCGTCCGTGCGCGGCCGGACTGCGACAGCCGCACCTCGGCGCGCACGGCGCAGAAGGCGATCGTGCGGCGGGGCAGCGTCAGCGCGCGCACGTTCGGCGGCTTCGCCGTGTAGGTGCCGCCGGTGCCCTTGTCCTTGCCGGTGTCGGTCTGCGGACAGGACAGGCCCCAGGTCACCTCGACGCGCTGGCGCGGTGCCGCGCTGACGCGGATCGCGATGCTCGCCGGCCGGCGGACGATGCCCTTCGCGACCGCGGTCGCGTGCCTGCCGCTCTTGCGGGCGCCGTCGATCGTGACGCGCTTCAGGGTCGCGCGGCGCGGCGGTCCCGATCCGCCGCCGCACGCGGCGAGCAGCGTGCAGGCGAGGACGCCGGCCGTCGCGGCCGGGCGCATTCGTGGACGTCGCGAGCGCATCGGCGTACATCCTGCCGGGCTCGGACCGCGCGAGCGCCGCGGGCGGGCTCGTCACCTCGCAGCGAGCTCGCCGCGGCGGGGAGCGAGGAGCCGCGGGTGGACTCGTCGCGTCGCCGTTCGACGGGGAGCGAGGCGCCGGCGGTCTTGCGCCTCGCAGCGACGCGCAGCAGCGAGGGGATCCCTTCCAGGGCTCCCCGTCGCACCGCATGGCTCGATGAGGTGCCGGAGTCAGCCGACGCGCGCGCGTCGCATCGTCGTGCGGAATGCCTGGTCGGCGGCCTTGACCGCGGCGCGGTACGCCTTGCGCGCCGCGCGCAGGTCCTGGCGGGAGGACCTCAGCGCGGCGTCGCGCGTCTGGCGCGCGGCCCGGACGGCCGGTCGGCGCTGGCCCGTGGGCAGCGACATCGCGGCCGCGACGGCGCTGCGGTAGCTGGTGCGTGCCGCGACCGCCGCGTCGCGCTGGGTCTTGCGGGCCGTGCGCAGGGTCGTGCGAGCATCGCGGATCGCCGTCGCCCTGGCGTCGCAGGCCGCGGCCGCGGCGGTCTTGCCGGCGGCGGAGAGCTTCGCCGACGCCTGCGTGCGCTGCACGCAGCGCGCGCCGGTCGGCTTCGTCGCGTCCTGCGCGACCGCGGGGGCGGCGGCGAACGTCAGGGCGCCGAGCGCGGCGAGGGCCAAGAGGGTCGTGCGCATGTGGGGTGTCGCTCCTCTGCGTGTGGACCGGACGACTTCATCATCGGCGCGCGCTCGCCGATCCTCCAGGTCTTCTCACACTCTCCTCACGGCCGGCCCGGGCGACGCTAGAGGCGGTTCGTGTCGCGCCGGTACGCGTAGCGCGCGAGCCGCGTGAGCACGATCGCCCAGCCGGCGACGATGAGCCAGCCGGTCGTGCCCCAGCCGCTGCCGCCGAGCGACACGTGGCTCGCCTGCACGAGCCAGTACGACGGCAGCGCGAGCGCCAGCACGTGCAGGAATCCGTGCGAGGCGACCGGTGCCCAGGTCCCGCCGAGGAAGGCGAGCAGCGACACGATGCCGCCCGTCGCCGGTCCCATCGAGTCGACGTTCAGCAGGTGGCCCAGCATCACGCCGAGCGCCGCGAACGGCAGCAGGCCGATGAGCAGCAGCGCCACCGTCTGCAGCCAGTCGCCGAGCGGCATCCTCACGCCGAGCGCGATCCCGAAGACGAACAGGCCCGTGATGCTCGTCGCGGCCATCACGTAGGCGGTGAGGATCTTCGCCTGGAAGTAGGCGCGCGTCGACAGCGGCGTGATGCGCAGCTGGCGCGTCCAACCGGTGGCACGCTCGCCGGCGATGCGCGCACCGCTGGAGACCATCGCCATCATCGTCCCGAACGACGCGAGGCTGACCATGTAGTACAGGGCGAACGGGATCCCGCTGCCGTTGAAGTCGTGGTCGTTGCGGTTGGGGATCGCGAACGCGGCGTAGATGACGAGCGGGATCGCCAGCGAGAAGACGAGGAAGCGCCGGTTGCGGAAGGTGCGCAGCAGCTCGTAGCGGGTGTAGCTGGTCGCGCCGCTCATGTTGCGGGCTCCCCGACGAGGTCGTCCTCGCCGCCGGTCAGCTCGAGGAACGCCTCCTCGAGACCGGCGCTCGAGATCTCGATGTCGCGCGCGTGGTCGTAGCCGTCCAGCAGCGCGCGGATCGCCGCGTCGGAGTCCGCGCAGCGCAGGATCACGGCCTCGCCGCGGCGCTCGACGGCCGACACGCCGGGCAGCCGCGACAGCCCGTCGAGATCGGCATCGGCGAGCGTCGCGCGGATCGTCTTGGAGCCCACGCGCGCCTTGATCTCGGTCGTCGGGCCGTCAGCCACGACCCGACCATGGGCCATCAGCACCGCGCGGTCGGCGTAGGCGTCTGCCTCCTCGAGATAGTGCGTCGCGAACAGCACGGTCTTGCCGCGGGCGGCGAAGGCCCGCATCGCGGTCCAGAACCCGTGGCGGCCTTCGACGTCCATCGCCACGGTCGGCTCGTCGAGCACGAGCAGCTCGGGATCGGAGACGAGCGCGGCGGCGAAGCGCACGCGCTGCGTCTGGCCGCCGGAGAGCTTCTGCGTGCGGCGGTCGGCGATGTCGGCGATGCCCGACAGGCTCAGGACCTCGTCGACGTCCATCGGCGCCGGATACAGCGACGCCATCATCGTCACGAGCTCGCGCACCGAAAGATCGCGGATCAGCAGGCCGCCACCGGACTGCAGCATCGCGCCCACGAGGCCGGCCTCGACGGCCTTGCCCGGCTGCCTGCCCAGCACCGAGACCGAGCCTCCGTCCGGTTCGGTGAGGCCGAGCAGCATGTCGATCGTCGTCGACTTGCCCGCGCCGTTGGGTCCGAGCAGCGCTACGGTCTCGCCGGGCGAGATCGCCACGTCGATGCCGCGCACCGCGTGGACGGTCCCCTGCGCCGACTGGAAGGACTTCGTCAGCCCTTCGAGCCGGATGCCGGTGCTGTCGGAGATCGTGTTCATGGCCATCGCAGGTCACGCTAGCGCGCCGTCCGGCGGCGTTTGCGTGACGTTCGGCACCGTTGCGGGCCGGGGGCGCGAATGCGCAGTCCGCCTGCGCAGGATCTGCGCAGAATCGTTGCAATCCGCGTGCCGGATGGCACACCTGCCGGCGTAGCTTCGGCTCCATGTCGGACATCGACCGCCCGCGACTGGCGCTCTACGTCGCCCTCGGACTCGTCGTCTGCTTCCTCGGCGCACGCTACCTGCGCACCCAGGTCGCGCCGGCGGGTGCCGCGGGCACAGCGGTTGCGGCGGGCTCTGCGGCCACGTCCAGGTCCGCGCCGGACGGCGCCGCGGCACCGGCGTCGCAGGGCAGCGCCGGCGCGGCGGACGCGACCGGTGCGAGCGGCGCGACGCCGACCGTGCAGCTCGACCGCGCCGGCGGCGGGCGCCTGACGGTCGACGTCGCCGGGGCCGTGCGGCATCCCGGGGTGTACGAGCTGCCGGCGGGCTCGCGGGTGAACGACGCGCTGCGCCGCGCGGGCGGCGCGGCCCGCCGCGCCGACCTCACCGCCGTCAACCTCGCGGCCAAGCTCGAGGACGGCCGCCAGGTGCTCGTGCCGCTGCGGGCCGCCGTCGCGGCCCCCGCCGCCACGGGAGCCGGTGGCTCGGCATCCGGCGGGGAGACCTCCGCCACGGGAGCCGGCGGCGGCGTGGTCGGTGCCGCCGCGCCCGCGGCCCCGATCAACCTCAACATCGCGACGCTCGAGCAGCTCGACACGCTCGACGGGGTCGGGCCGGGCATCGCCCAGCGGATCCTCGACTACCGCCAGCAGCACGGCGGCTTCAGCCGGATCGAGGAGCTCGGCGAGGTGCCCGGCATCGGCGACAAGCGCTTCGCGACGCTGAAGCCGCTGGTGACGCTGTGACGCCGTCCGCGGCGCGGGGGCGCATCGGTGACCGGCTGCTTCGCGGCCCGCCCGCGCGCCGCTGCCGGCTCGTGGTGCGCAGCGGTCGCGAGCTGACGGCACGCCATCCGCGCCACGTCCTGCTCGGTGCGCTCGTCGCCGGTCTGCTGCTCGGTCCGCGGGCGCCGGTGGCGCTCGTCGCGGCAGCGCTGCTCGGGCTGCTGCTCACCCGCGACGCGCTGCTCGCGCTCGGGGCCGTCGCCGCGCTGCTCGGCGGGGCGGCGATCGCCGACGCGCGCCTCGCCAGCCTGGACCGCACGGCGCTCGGACCGTTGATGCACGGTCCCGTCGGCGTCCGCGCGACGCTGCTCGAACAGCCGCGCACGCGATCGTTCGGCGTGCGTGTCGCGCCGGTGAGCCTGCGATCGGGTCCAGGACGCGGGGAGCGCGTGCTCGTGCGCGCGCCGTCCCGCGTCCGCTGGCCCCGGTCGGCGCAGCCCGGCATCGAGCTCGCGCTGCACGGCACGCTCACGGATCTCGGCCCGTACGACGCCTACGAGCGCCGGCGCAACGCGCACGCGCTGCTGAAGGCCGACGCGATCCGCGCGACGAGTCGCCGGCGCGGCGGGGTGCTCGGCGTGCTCGACGCGATTCGCGCGAGCTCGGAGCGCTCGCTCTCGAGCGGGGTGCCGCCGCCGCAGGGAGCGCTCGCGCGCGGCATGGTCCTCGGGGAGGACGGCGCGCTGACCGACGACGTCCGCGAAGACTTCCGCGTCACGGGCCTCGCGCATCTCGTCGCGGCGAGCGGCTCGAACGTGCTGCTGCTCGCGACGCTCGTGCTCGCGATCGCGGCGGCCGCCGGGGCCGGTCTCACCGCGCGCCTGTGGCTGGCGATCGTGCTGGTCGCCGCGTACGTGCCGCTCGCGGGCGGCGGCCCGTCGATCCAGCGCGCCGGGGTGATGGGCGTGGCCGGGCTCGTCGCCGCCCTCGCGGGCCGGCTGGGGTCGCGCTGGTACGCGCTGCTGCTCGCGGCGGCGGTGACGCTGGCACACAACCCGCGCGCCGCCGAGGACCCGGGCTGGCAGCTCAGCTTCGTCGCCGTGCTGGGGATGCTCGCGCTCGTCCCGGCGCTCGGCGCGCGCCTGCGCCGCGCCGGCGTGCCGCGCGGCCTCGCCGAGGCGCTCGCGGTGACGATCGCCGCCACGCTCGGCACGGCTCCGCTGATCGCGCTGCACTTCGAGCGCCTGTCGCTCGTCTCGCTGCCGGTGAACCTGCTCGCCGCGCCCGCGGTAGCGCCGGTGATGTGGCTCGGCACGCTGGCGGGGGCACTCGGCCAGGTCGCGCCGTGGCTCGCGATGCCGATGGCGCAGCTGGCGGCGCTGCCGCTCGGCTACCTCACCTGGCTGGCCGACCGGGCGGCCGCGCTCCCGCTGGCCGAGGTGAAGATCGGCTCGCCCGGACCGTGGGGCGTCGTCGCGGTGTACGCGACGGCGGGCGCCACCGCGCTCGCGTGGCGCAGGATCCGCGCGCTGCGCGACGCCCGACCGGCGCGCCCGCCGAGCCGCGCTCGGCGGTTGGGACGCGCGGCATCGGTCGTGCTGGTCGCGGCCGGTGCGTCCGCCGCGGTCGTCCGCGCGAGCCGTCCGCCGGCGCCTCCGCGCGACCTCACGGTCTCGTTCCTCGATGTCGGCCAGGGCGACGCGACACTGATCCAGGACGGTCGGGCCGCGGTGCTCGTCGACGCGGGGCCACCCGACGGTCCGATCCTCACGCGCCTGCGCGAGGCCGGGGTGCGCCGCCTCGACCTGCTCGTCGCGACCCACGCGGCGCTCGACCACGACGGCGCCGCGGCAGCGGTCCTCGGGGCGATGCCCGTCGGCATGGTGCTCGACGGGGAGGAGGCGAGCAGCGAGAGCGCCGGGGTCTGTCGCACCACGCGGTCGACGGCGGATCAGGGCGCCGCACGCCCCGCCGCGGCCGGCCCGTTCGGCGCCCGCGCGGCCGAGCCGATCGCCGAGCTGACCGCGCGCCGCCACGTGCCGTGCGTGCCGTCGGACGCCGGCGAGGTCCTGCATGACGGCCCGATCGAGCTGCGCGTGCTGTGGCCGCACCGCGATCCTCCGGCTCCGCCGGGAGCGGAGCCGAACGATCGCGCGACGGTGCTGCACGTCCGCGACGGCGACTTCGACCTGCTGCTGACCGCCGACGCGGAGTCCAACGCCACCGGCGGGCTCGACCTCCCGGTCGTCGACGCGATCAAGGTGGCCCACCACGGCAGCGACGATCCCGGCCTGCCGGACCTGCTGGCGCGGCTGCGGCCGCAGGTCGCCGTGATCCCCGTCGGCCGCAACAACCTCTACGGCCATCCGACCCCGGCGACGGTCGCCGCGCTGGCCGCGGCCGTGCCGATCGTCCGCCGCACCGACCGCGACGGCACGGTCAGGCTGACGATCCATGACGGGCACCTGACCGTCTCGAGCTCGCGATGACGCCGGTGGGGCACACCGCGGAGGGCGTCGACCGCGGCTCGTCGCGGTCTTCCGAAGGACCCCCGCCTACACTCGACCGCCGTGGCCGCCTTCAAGCCCGCCTATCTCATCCACGGCGACGATCACGGCCGCATCGGCGAGCGCCGCAAGGCGCTGCGGGCACTCGCCGAGCGCGAGTCGGGGTCCAACGGCGTCGAGGTCTTCGCGGGCGACGCGGCGTCTCCCGATGCGATCGCCCGCGCGCTCGACGCGATGACGTTCGCGATCGGGCGGCGCTTCCTCGTCGTCGACGGGGCGGAGCGCTGGAAGGAGCCCGACGTCAAGCAGCACCTCGTGCCCGCCCTGAAGGCGATCGCGCCCGACACGACGATCGCGTTCTTCGGCCGCGACGAAGGGCGCTTCAAGGTCTGTCCTGCGCTGGTGAAGGCCGTCGAGAAGGCCGGCGGAGTCGTCGCGACCGAGCACGTGCTGAAGGCGAAGGACCTCCCGCGCTGGCTGCAGGGCGAGGCGGACAAGCTCGGGGTGCGCATCGACCGCGACGGTGCGCAGGCGCTCGTCGGCCTCGTCGGCGAGCGCCAGCAGCGCCTGCTGCGCGAGCTCGAGAAGCTCGCGATCGAGCTCGGCCCGGATGCACAGATCGGCCGCGACGTCGTCGAGGACACGGCCGCGCACTCCTCGGAGCGGCAGGTGTGGGGTCTGGTCGACGCGCTCGTCGCCGGCGACGGCATGGCGGCGACGGCGGCGTTCCTCACGCTGAGCGCCCAGGGCGAGTCGGTCGGTCGTCTCGTCGGCCTGCTCGCCAGGCGCGTCCGCGACGTCCTGGAGATCGCGCACCGGCTCGAGGCCGGGGAGGCGCCGCCGCAGATCAAGCAGAGTCTGAAGATGAGCCCATGGGCCGCCGACCGGCGGATCGCCGAAGCACGCCGCTCGGACGTCGACCGCCTCAGCCGCGCGCTCGAGACGCTCGCCGACCTCGAGCTCGCATCGCACGGCAACAGCGAGCTGTCCGATCGCACCGAGGCGATCCGGGCGATCGCGCGCATCGCGGCGTAGCGGCTTCAGCCGACCGTCGACGCCGGGATCCGGGCCGCGATCGCGGCGTCGCCCACGCGATCCTCGCCGCAGAACAGCGTCTGCTCCACCTGCAGCACCGGCAGCCGCCCGGCGCCCGCGGCGACGAGCCGCCGGCCCGTCGCCTCGATCGCCGCGTCGCGACCGGCGTCGTCGGCCGCGTCGGACATCTGGGCGGTGTCGATGCCCGCGCCGCTGGCCGCGACGACGAGGATCTCGGGGTCGTCGATGTCGAAGCTGCCGCAGAACGTCAGCCGCGTCGCCGCCAGCACGAACGCCGCTCCCGCGCCGCGCTCGGCCGCCAGCGAGGCGACCCGCATCGCGCGGACGACGGACGGCGGCGCTCCGACCGGCCAGATCAGCGGCAGGCCGAGCGTCTCGGCGCGCAGCGCGACGGCGGCGCGATCGACGTCGTCCACCGATGCGCCGCGGCGCAGCCGGGCGCAGGTCGCCGGCACCCAGGCGAGGCCGGCGAACATCCGGTCGGCGCGCTCGGCCGCGAGGTACGTGTAGGGCGAGCCGAGATCGAAGTAGAAGACGATCAGGGAGGCGACCTGCCGGCGCCGGACAGCGGCGGGGCGACGCCTGCCGAGTGGTGTGACGTTGCTCGTCACGGGCAGCGGCGTCTCGCAAGGACGCGAGGTCGTACGACGTGCATGAGCGTTCCCCCATGGGTTTCAGACAGGCGTCTGTTCACCACGGTCCGGGGTGTGGCGGCCACCGTGTGCCCGCGAAGCCGTTCCGCCGTTTGTGCGCGCCCTGGGCGTGCGGGCGACCCCGTGCCGCTGCGCCGTCGTGCGAGCCGGGACTGTAGCGCGGCGACCCCAAGGCAATCGACAAGCGATCCGGGATGGAGAATCGAGAGATCTCGATGGTGCGGCGGGCGCTGCGGGGTGCGGCGAAGCGCGACCACGTCGATGCATTACTCTGATTTGCTGACTGTTGTGTATTCGCTGAGCTAGGATTCACTCGGGCGGGCGGGCCGGCGGCGAGCGGACGTCCACCGCTTTCAGGAATAGGAGGGCACGGATGCAGCAGCGGCTGGGCGGGGGCCAACTCCTCGCGGCGATCTCGAAGGCGATCGTCGCGCTGCTGCGCGAGCACTACGGCCGCGGACCGACGAAGGCGAAGACCTACGCGTTCGACGACGTCGTCGTCGTCATCATGCGCGGCAGCGGGCTGACGCCGCTGGAGCAGACGCTGATGGACGCCGCCGGCGCCGACCGGGTGATCGCGCTGCGGCGCGAGTTCCAGCAGGTCATGGCCGCGCGCTACCGCGCGACGATCGAGCAGCTGACGGGCCGCGTCGTGCTGGCGTCGCTGTCGCAGGTGCACGTCGAGCCGGACATCACGATCGAGACGTTCATCGTCGACGGCCCGCTCGAGGGCTTCGGCGCCGACGCCGCCGCGCCCTGAGATCGCCGCTCGTCGTGCTGGGGACGCCGGCCGTGCCGCCGCGCGCCGCGGCCGCGCCGCGCCGGCCGTGCCGCCGCGCGCCGCTGGCCGCACCGTGCCGCCGGCCGCACCGTGCCGCCGACCGTGGCGCCCCACGCCGGCCCGCGGCGCGCGCCGCCGCCCGCGCCGCGCCGGCCCGCACCGCCCGCGCGCCGCCGCCCGCGCCCCTCAGCCCAGCGCGCGCCTGAGGATGTCGCGCAGCGCACGCTGGTCCTCGGCGCTGAGCGACGCGAGCTGCGGCGGGACCTCGCGCATGACCTCGATCAAGCGGCTGCGCACCTGAGCGCCGTGCTCGGTCACGACGAGCATCCGCACGCGGCGGTCGTGCTCGGCGCCGTGACGCTCGACCAGCCCCTGCGCCTCGAGGCCGTCCACGAGCCCCGTGACGTTCGAGCTGTCGCAGTGCAGCGCCGTCGCGAGCGCCCGCATCGGCACCGGCTCGTCGGGCTCCAGCGTGCGCAGGGCGAACAGCTGCGGGGGGGTCAGGCCGAACTCGGCCGAGACGCGCACGATGCGGTGCCGCGTCTCGCCGAAGAGCTTGCCGAGCAGCTCCCATGCCTCCTGCGCCGGCGCGCGACGCTTGACCGCCTCAGCCATTGACTCACAGGATAATGGACTGTGGCAATGGTTGACAAGCTCAAGCACCCGTCCGTATCCTGCGCGCCATGAGCGACGACAGAAGCATCGACGTGGCGGGCCTGGTCCGCGAGTTCAAGGGCGGCGTCCGGGCCGTCGACGGGATCGATCTGCACGTCGCCTCCGGCGAGATCTACGGCTTCCTCGGACCCAACGGGGCGGGCAAGTCGACGACCGTCAAGGTCCTCACGACGCTGCTGCCGCCCTCCGACGGCCGCGCGACCGTCGCCGGCCATGACGTGGCGAAGGACGGCGCGCAGGTCCGCGCCGCGATCGGCGTCGCGCTGCAGGACGTGGCGCTGGACCCGATGCTCACCGGTCGCGAGCACATGCGCCTGCAGGGTGGCCTGCAGGGCATCCCGCGCGGCGAGCGCAGCAAGCGCGGCGACGAGCTGCTCGAGCGCGTCGGCCTGATGGACGCCGCCGATCGCAAGTCCTCGACGTACTCGGGCGGCATGAAGCGCCGCCTGGACCTCGCGCTCGCGCTGCTGCACGGCCCGCGCATCCTCTTCCTCGACGAGCCGACGACCGGCCTCGACGTGCAGTCGCGCACCGCGCTGTGGGACGAGGTCGCGCGCCTGGCCCGCGAGGAGGGCACGACGGTCTTCCTGACGACGCAGTACCTCGAGGAAGCCGACGTGCTCGCGCAGCGGGTCGGGATCATCGACCGCGGCAAGATCGTCGCCGAGGGCACGCCCGCCGCACTCAAGGCGCAGGTCTCCAAGCCGACGGTCGAGATCGTCCCGCGCGAGGCCGAGGGCTGCGACGCCGCGCGCACCGCGCTCGCGCCGTTCGGCACGCCGGTCGCCGAGCGCACGCCGGGCTCGGTCGCGGTGCGGCTGAACTCGGGCGCCGAGCAGCTCGCCGACATCGTCCGCGCGCTCGACGCGGCGGGGATCGCGGTCGCCCACCTCGCATTGCACGAGCCGACGCTCGACGACGTCTTCCTCGCGAAGACCGGCCGCAGCCTCGAGGGTGCCGGCGACGCGGCGGAGGAAGCCCCGTCCGCCGACGGTGCCGGCGGCGGCGACGACGACGGTGCCCGCGGACGTGGCCGTGGCCGTGGCCGCTCCAAGGAGAAGGCGACGGCATGACCGCGCTCGCCATCCCGGCGCGCAACCGCGCGCTCAGCCAGTTCGGCCTGCTCGCGGGCCGCTCGATGCTGCACAGCCTGCGCACCCCCGCGCAGCTCGTCTTCCCGATCATCTTCCCGCTGATCCTGCTCGGGGTGAACACATCGGGCCTCGCCGCGGCCACGAGGATCCCGGGCTTTCCGACGCACAGCTACCTCGACTTCGCGCTCGCCGTCCCGTTCATGCAGGGCGCGCTGTTCGCGGCCCTCAACAGCGGCCAGGACCTCGCTCGCGACATCGAGAACGGCTTCCTGGACCGCCTCTCGCTGACGCCGATGTCCGGCTCGGCGCTGCTCGCCGGACAGCTCGGCGGGGCGCTCTTCACGGGCGCGGTCAGCGCGGTCCTCTACCTGCTCACCGGCATCGCGTTCGGCGCCGGCATCGCCTCGGGGGTGGGCGGCGCGCTCGTGCTGCTCGTGCTCGCGGTCGCGATCTGCATGGCGTTCGCGTGCTTCGGGACGTTCGTCGCGTTGCGGGCCGGCACGGGGGAGGCGGTGCAGGGCTTCTTCCCGCTGTTCTTCGTGCTGCTGTTCCTGAGCTCGGCTTCGCTGCCGCGCAACCTCATCGAGCAGGACTGGTTTCGCACGGTCGCGACGTACAACCCCGTCTCCTACCTCGTCGAGGGGATCCGCAGCCTCGTCATCACGGGCTGGGACGCCGGCGCGCTGGAGGCGGGCTTCGGGATCGCGGCGGCGATGATCGTGCTGTTCCTCGGGCTCAGCTCGCGGGCACTGCGCAGCCGGCTGGCGCGGTCATGAGCCGCCTCGCCCGCACGCGCTCGGTCGCGCTGACGATCGCCTGGCGCGGGATCCACAACGCGCTCACCAACCCGGCGATCATCATCCCGAGCATCATGTTCCCGCTGTTCTTCTTCATCGCCTTCGCGGGCGGTCTGTCGAACGTGCGCAACACCCCGGGCTTTCACTACGACGCCGGCTACACGGCGTTTCAGTTCGGCTTCGTCTGCATCCAGGCCGCCGCGTTCGGCGGCGTCTTCACCGGCTTCGCGATCGCGGCCGACTTCGAGTTCGGCTTCGCGCGGCGCCTGCTGCTCGCCTCACCCAACCGCGGCGGGATCGTGATCGGGTACATGCTCGCCGCGATGGCGCGGGCGCTGCTCGTGGTCGGCGTCGTCTGCGTCGCGGGGCTCGTCAGCGGGATGAACCTCAACGGCTCGTTCGCGGACATCGTCGGGCTGCTCGTGCTGGCGCTGGCGGTGAACGCGACCTCGACGCTGTGGTCGGCGGGGATCGCGATGCGCCTGCGCACGATGCAGGCCGGGCCCGTCATGCAGATGCCGATCTTCATCCTGATGTTCCTCGCGCCCGTGTACGTGCCGCTGAGCCTGATCGGCGGCTGGGTGCATGACGTCGCGCGCTTCAACCCGGTGACGGCGCTGCTCGAGGCGTCGCGCGGGTTCATCGCGGGCGAGCCGACGAAGGTGGCGATCACCGCGGGCTGCCTGCTCGTGATGTTCGCGCTGGCGGCGAACTGGGCGCGCGGCGGGCTGCGCAGCGCCGAGAAGGCCGGGTAGGGACCGCCGGGCGACGACCCGCGCGGGTCCCGCGCGTTCGCGTATTCTCGCGCGCATGGACCTCGAGCCCGGCGAGCACCTGATCTTCCAGGGCCATCCGTCCTGGCGCTCGATCCTCGGCTTCTACCTCAAGGGGCTCGTCGTCGTCGTGCTCGGCGGCGCGATCGCCGCCGCGGCGACGCGGATCTCCGATCACGAGGTCGACGCGGGCCTCGTGACGCTCGTCGCGATCGTGCTGCTCGCGATCGTGATCGTCGCCGGCTACGTCAAGCGGCTCTTCACGACCTACACGATCACCAACCACCGCCTGCACATCCGCCGCGGGATCATCGCGCGCGCCGAGCAGCAGACGCTCGTCAACCGGGTGCAGAACGTCAACACGAACCAGTCGGCTCTGCAGCGCATGCTCGTGATCGGCACGGTCAACTTCGACACGGCGGCCGAGGACGACTTCGACTTCCAGTTCGCCGGCGTCGCAAGTCCGCACGACGTCGTCGATGCCGTGCACCGCGCGCAGCGCGAGGCCGACGCGCGCACGCCCGCGTCGGGGTAAGGGGCACCGGCCCGACACGCCGGTCACGCCATGCGCGACCGGCTCCGCCGGCGCAACGCCGCTCATCCATCGATCGCCGGATTCGCGGCGGGTGCTGTCACAACCGGCGGTCGCCGCGCTAACCACCGACGATGAACCGCTTCGCCGCGACCGACGACACCTCTCTGCTGCGCGCCGCCGCGACCGGCGACGCTCACGCGTTCGAGGTCTTCTACGAGCGTCACCTGTCCGCCGTCACGGGCTTTCACCTCGCCCGCACCGGCCGTCGCGAGCTCGCGTTCGACCTCACCGCCGAGACGTTCGCGGCCGTCGTACTCTCGTGCGGGAGCTTCGACCCGGCGCGCGGGTCGGCGGCCGGCTGGCTGTGCGGCATCGCCGCCAACAAGCTGCACGCGAGCCTGCGCCGCGGCCGCGTCGAGGCCGCCGCGCGCCGGCGCCTGCACCACGAGCCGATCGTCGTCGACGACGACGACCTCGCACGCGTCGACGAGCTGGCGGGCGACGTCGACGAGGCGAGGATCGCCGAGCTGCTGGAGGAGCTGCCCTCCGATCAGCGCGAGGCCGTGCTCTCGCGCGTCGTCGACGAGCGTTCCTACGACGAGATCGCTCGCACGATGCGGTGCTCGCAGGCGCTCGTGCGCCAGCGCGTGCATCGCGGGCTGCGACGACTGAGAAGCCGACTGGGGGAGCCCGTATGAACGCCCATGACGACTTGCGACGCCAGCTGCTCGACAGCGTGGCGACGCGCGCCCCGCGGACGTCCGAGGTCCGCGCGCGACGCCGCATGGCGTGGCGCCTGCGCGGCGGCCGTCGCGGGCTGCTGGTGCTCGTGCTCGGGCTGGCCGTCGGCGGGGGCGTCGCCGGTGCGGCGACGCAGCTGCTGCGTCAGCCCGGCGACGGCGATCGCGCGCGCCGGCTGGTGAGGCTGGCGTTCGCCGAGACGAACACCCGCCGCGCTTGTCAGAGCGCGCCGGCGGCGTTCGTCGACGCCGCACCCGCGCCCGAGGTGACGGCGACGCTCGCGCCCGGCGAGCCGGCGGGTTCAGCGCTGCGCACGCTCCTGCGTCGCTACACGTGGGTATCGGGCGAGATCCTCTCGCGGACGGTCCGACTCGCCCGCTTCCCCGACGGCGAGCAGGTGCTGGTCTTCGTGTCGCAGGGCGCCGGCTTCTTCACGCAGCTCGATCCGGACGCCTGCGACCGCGCACGGCGCTCGCGACTGGCGAGGCTGCATCCCGAGCACGACGCGGTGCGGGAGATCGCCACGCGGATGCTCGCGCAGCGCCTGATCCGCGCACCCAGCGAGCAGATGCTCTGGTTCGGTGTCGTGTTCGCGGCGCACAACCGGGTGGGCGTCTTCCACGGCGAGCCGATAAAGCCGGGCCACGCGCTCGACACCCGCCTGTCAGGGGCACGGGAGTCTCGCGATGCGACGGTCTACGCGGCAATCGCGGTGCGCGGGGCGACGCTGGTGCGGATCGCGTCGAGCCGAACGCCGGCGCGGCACCCGATCAAGCGGTCCGTCGCCGTGCGCGACGGCCTGGTCGCCTTCACGTTGGGACCCGGTACCGGCCCGGTCGAGGTTCGTGAGCTCGCCGCGGACGGTCGCGTGCTGGCGGTCCAGAGGGTCCGAGGGTAGCTCGCGCGGACGCCCGCGCGTCGATACCGCAAGGATGGGGAGATGCCACCGCCCCGCAATCTCGTGAACCTCAAGGACGTCGCCAAGGGCTACGGCAGCCGCTCGGTCCTGCGCGACATCACGCTCGGCGTCGCCGCGGGCGACCGGATCGGCGTCGTCGGCGCCAACGGCGACGGCAAGTCGACGCTGCTGCGCCTGATCTCCGGCGCCGAGACGCCCGACGCGGGTGCGATCACGCGCGCGGGCGACCTGCACGCGGAGCTGCTCGGCCAGCGCGACGAGCTCGACGAGCGCGCGACGATCCGCGAGGAGCTCGTCGGCGGGCGCGCCGACCACGAGTGGGCGGCGGACGCCACGTTCCGCTCGGTCCTCGACGGGCTGCTCGGCGGCGTCGAGCTCACGCGCTTTCCCGCGGGGATGGACACGCTCGTCGCGCCGCTGTCGGGCGGCGAGCGCCGCCGGATCGCCCTCGCGAAGCTGCTGCTCGACGCGCCCGAGCTGCTGCTGCTCGACGAGCCGACCAACCACCTCGACGTCGAGGGCGTCGCCTGGCTGGCCGCGCACCTCGCGGCGCGGCGCGGCTCGATGCTCGTCGTGACGCACGATCGCTGGTTCCTGGATGCCGTCTGCACGGCGACGTGGGAGGTCGCCGACGGCGCGATCCACCAGTACGAGGGCGGCTACGCCGCGTACGTGCTGGCGCGCGCCGAGCGCGACCGTCAGGAGTCCGCGCGCAACGACCGCCGCCAGCAGCTCGTGCGCAAGGAGCTCGCGTGGCTGCGGCGCGGGCCGCCGGCGCGCACGGCCAAGCCGAAGTTCCGCATCGAGGCGGCGAACGCGCTGATCGCCGACGAGCCCGTGGCGCGCGACAGCACCGAGCTGCTGCGCTTCGCGACCTCGCGCCTCGGCGACAAGGTGCTCGAGGCCGAGGACGTGGCCGTCTGCTTCGGCGACAAGCGGGTGCTGCGCGGCGTCACCTGGCGCCTGGGCCCCGGCGACCGCGTCGCGCTCGTCGGCGTCAACGGCTCGGGCAAGACGACGCTGCTCGCCGTGATCGGCGGGGAGCTCGAGCCGACGTCGGGCCACGTCGATCGCGGCAGCACCGTGCGGCTCGCGCACCTGTCCCAGGACACCGCCGAGATCCCGGGCCATCTGCGCGTGCTCGAGTCGCTCGAGGCCGTCAAGGGACTCGCGACCCTGAGCGACGGCCAGCAGATCACGGCGTCGCTGCTGTGCGACCGCTTCGGCTTTCGCGGCGACAAGGCGCGCACGCTCGTCAAGGACCTCTCCGGTGGGGAGCGCCGGCGCCTGCAGCTCATGCGGCTGCTGATGGAGGGGCCGAACGTGCTGCTGCTCGACGAGCCGACCAACGACCTCGACATCGACACGCTGACCGCGCTCGAGGACCTGCTCGACGCGTGGCCGGGCACGCTCGTCGTCGTCAGCCACGACCGCTACTTCGTCGAGCGCGTCTGCGACGACGTGCACGCGCTGACGCCCGACGGCGCGATCCGCCACCTCCCGCGCGGGATCGAGCAGTACCTCGAGTCGCGCGGGGAGCGCACGCCGGCGCCGAAGGTCAAGCGCGGCAGGCGCCAGCCGGTCGCCGTGGCGGCCGGTCGTCAGGCGCCGTCCCAGGCCGTCGTGCGCGCGGCGCGCAAGGAGGTCGCCCGCCTCGAGCGCGCGATCGAGAAGCTGAGCGCGCGCGAGACGGCGATCTTCGAGGACATGGCCGCCAGCGGGAGCGACCACGCACGGCTGGGCGAGCTGCAGTCCGAGCTCGAGGCGCTCGCCACCGAGCGCGAGCGCCAGGAAGCCGCTTGGATGCAGACGGCGGAGGCGCTGGAGTAGCGGGTGCTACTCGGCGACGGCGCGGCGAACGCGCGTCGCGCGGGACTTCTTGCGGGCGCCGTTGTTCTTGTGCAGCGCACCACGCTTGACGGCCTTGTCGATCGTGCTCAGCAGCGTCTTGAGCTCGGCGTCGGCAAGCGTGTCGTCCTTGGCGGTGACGGCGGCCTCGAGGCGACGGAAGTACGTCCGGATCGCCGAGGTGTAGTGGCGGTTCTCGAGGCGCTCGCGCTCGGAGCGGAGAATCCGCTTCTTCTGTGAGTGAATGTTGGCCATAGCGTGAAAGTGCCGCGGTCATCAAGCCGCGGCGCCTGCGTAGAGTAGCGCACCGATGGCGGCCGAGACACGCGCCGAGGAGGCCAAGCGCGGCGGCATCGCCCGCAACACGGCGATCTTCTCGATCCTCACCGGCGTGTCGCGCATCGCGGGGCTCGTCCGCGAGGTCGTGGCGGCGAGCTACTTCGGCACCGGCGGGCCGATCTCGGCGTTCACGTTCGCCTTCCAGCTGCCCAACCTCGTCCGCAGCCTGTTCGCCGACGCGGCGCTGAGCTCGGCGTTCGTGCCCGTCTTCACGGAGCTGCTGGAGAAGGGCCGCCGCCGCGAGGCGTTCCAGCTCGCGTCGACGTTCGTCGTGCTGATCATCGGGATCCTCGGCTCGCTGTGCGTGTTCTTCGTGCTCGTCGCGCCGTACTTCATGCCGCTGCTGACCGGCAGCGAGTTCACGCCCGCGCTGGACGCGCTGGCCAGCGGCCTGTCGCAGGTGCTGTTCCCGATCGTCCTGCTGCTCGGCCTCAACGGGCTGCTCGTGGGGATCCTCAACGCCTACGACCACTTCACGATCCCGGCGCTGTCGCCGCTCGTGTGGAACGCGGTGATCCTCGCGATGCTCGTCATCACGACGCCGATGTTCCACGGCAACGACCAGCTCTACGCGTACGCGTTCGGGGTGCTCGCGGGAACGCTCGTGCAGCTGCTGATGGCGCTGCCGGTGCTGCGCAAGCTCGACTTCCAGTTCGAGTGGACGCTGCGCCTGCGCGATCCGCGCGTCAAGCAGGTGCTGCTGCTGATGCTGCCCGTGACGCTCAGCCTCGGGCTGATCAACTTCGACCTGCTGATCAACTCGATGCTCGGCTCGGAGGTCTCCGACCAGGCGCCGCGCGCGATCGACGCCGCGTTCCGGATCTACATGCTGCCGCAGGGGATGTTCAGCGTCGCGGTCGCGACGGTCCTGTTCCCGGCGCTCGCGCGGCTGGCGACGCGCGGCGACACGGTCGGCCTGCGCGCGATGGCCGCGACCGGCATGCGCCAGATCTTCCTGCTGCTGCTGCCGGCCGCCGCGCTGATGCTCGTGCTCGCCGAGCCGATGACGCAGCTCGTCTACCAGCGCGGGCACTTCAACACGAAGTCGACCGACCTCGTCTCCGAGGCGCTGTTCTGGTTCAGCTTCAGCCTGCCGTTCGCGGGCGTGAACCTGCTGCTGACGCGGACGTTCTTCTCGCTGCAGCGGCCGTGGCTGCCGACGAAGCTCGCGGGCGCCTCGCTGCTGTTGAACGTCGTCGTGTCGCTCGCGCTCTACAAGCCGCTGGGCATCGCCGGCGTCGTGATCGGCACCGCGGTCGCGAGCATCGCGATGACCTACGGCCAGGCGTACTACCTGCGCGAGGAGCTCGGCGGGCTGATCGAGGGCCGCGCCACGCGCCGGGCGGTCGCGCGGATCCTGCTCGCCTGCGTGCTGCTGTGCGCGGTCTCCTACGTGCTGCAGCGGATCCTGCGCGGGCTGCTCGGAACCTCGACGATCGCGCAGATCCTGTCGGTCGGCACGGCGCTGACGGCGGGCATCGCGATCTACTGCCGGGCCGTGCTGCGGATGCGCGTCGACGAGGCGCACGAGATCCGCGCGGCGGTCCAGAAGCGGCTCGCGAGCCGGCGCGCCGCGCGCCGTCCGCCGCGGCGGCGCTGACGCCTTCGGCCGGTGGCCCGCTCGCGCCCGAGCCGCGTGCGAGAGCGCAGCACGCGCGCCCTACCCTGTAGCCGCAGCCATGGCCGACCAGGCACACATCCGCAACTTCTCGATCATCGCCCACATCGACCATGGGAAGTCGACGCTGGCCGATCGCATCCTCGAGATGACGAAGACCGTCGATCCGCGCTCGATGCGCGCGCAGGTGCTCGACTCGATGGACCTCGAGCGCGAGCGCGGGATCACGATCAAGGCGCAGGCCGTGCGCGTGCTCTACGAGGCGCGCGACGGCGAGACCTACCAGCTGCACCTGATCGACACGCCCGGCCACGTCGACTTCACCTACGAGGTCAGCCGCTCGCTCGCCGCCTGCGAGGGCGCGCTGCTCGTCGTCGACGCGTCGCAGGGCGTCGAGGCGCAGACCGTCGCGAACACCTACCTCGCGATCGAGAACGGCCTCGAGCTGATCCCGGTGCTCAACAAGCTCGACCTGCCCGGCGCCGAGCCCGAGCGCGTCGCCGAGGAGGTCGCCGACCTGCTCGGCGAGCCCGGCGACGAGATCCTGCGCATCTCCGGCAAGACCGGCGACGGCGTGATCGACGTGCTCGAGCAGCTCGTCGCGCGCGTGCCGCCGCCGTCGGGCGATCCGGACGCGCCGCCGCGCGCGCTGATCTTCGACTCGGAGTTCGACCAGTACCGCGGCGTGATCGCGTACATCCGCGTCGTGGACGGGACGTTCAAGAAGGGCGACGTCATCCGCTCGATGGCGGGGGATACCGTCGCCGACATCGACGACATCGGCTTCTTCACGCCGGCGATGGTCGTGACCGATCAGCTCAGCGCCGGCGAGGTCGGCTTCCTCATCACGGGGATCAAGCAGGTCTCCGCGCTCGCGGTCGGCGACACGCTGACGACGAAGGACGGCTGGGCGCGCAACCCCGAGCTCGTGCCGCTGCCCGGCTACCGCGACGTGCAGCCGGTCGTCTTCTGCGGTCTGTTTCCGATCGACTCCGACGAGTACCCCGACCTGCGCGACGCGCTCGAGAAGCTCGAGCTCAACGACGCCGCGCTGTCGTGGGAGCCGGAGGTGTCCGAGGCGCTCGGGTTCGGCTTCCGCTGCGGCTTCCTCGGGCTGCTGCACATGGACATCGTGCGCGAGCGGCTGGAGCGCGAGTACGGCATCGACCTGATGGCGACGATGCCGTCCGTGCGCTTCGAGGTCACGCTGACCGACGGCTCCGAGGTCGAGGTCCACATCCCGTCGGACTTCCCCGACCCGGGCCGCATCGCCGAGATCCGCGAGCCGATGATCGAGGCCTCGATCCTCACGCCGAAGGAGTACATCGGGCCGATCATGGAGCTCTGCCAGGAGCGTCGCGGGACGCACAAGGGCATGCACTACCTGTCTGCCGAGCGCGTGCAACTGCAGTACGACCTGCCGCTCGCGGAGATCGTCATCGACTTCTTCGACGCGCTGAAGTCGCGCACGCGCGGATACGCCTCGCTGGACTACGAGCTGCGCGGGATGCAGGCCTCGAACATGGTCAAGCTCGACATCCTGCTCGCCGGCGAGCAGGTCGACGCGCTGTCGATGGTCGTGCATCGCGACAAGGCCTACGAGGTCGGGCGCACGCTGACGGAGAAGCTCAAGGCGAAGATCCCGCGCCAGCAGTACGACGTCCCGATCCAGGCCGCGATCGGCGCCGCGATCGTCGCGCGCGAGACCGTCAAGGCCTACCGCAAGGACGTCATCGCCGGCTGCTACGGCGGCGACATCTCGCGCAAGCGCAAGCTGCTCGAGAAGCAGAAGGAGGGCAAGAAGCGGATGAAGAAGGTCGGCCGCATCGACGTCCCGCAGGAGGCGTTCCTCGCGGTGCTCGAGCTCGGGGACTGACGCGGGCGACGCGACGTCCGCCGTCGCCCCGACCGGGTAGCCTCAGCGAGGCATGACGGACGACCTCACGTTCGATCTCGACGCGGCCGGCCTGCGCGCCGACGGCCCCGACCTGATCGTCGCGGTCGAGGTCCTCGCCCGCAAGCTCGAGCTCTCGCTTCCGCAGGCGACGAAGGTGCAGCGCCGCGCGAAGCGGATGTTCTCCAAGGACAAGGTCGTGCAGTCGATCGAGGTGCGCCTCGGGACGGTTCGCTACGGCCTGCAGTGCGACGGCCAGCGCGTCGAGGCCGACCGCGCGAACGAGGTCCGCGGCGTCGTCATCAAGCGCGAGCAGCTCGAGGTCGGCGACTGGGTGCTCGCGCTGGCCGACCAGCTGCGCGAGCAGGCCGCCGACAGCGCGCAGGCCCGCGAGGCGCTCGAGCGGCTGGTGGACTGAGTGGGCCTCCTCGACCGCCTGCGCGGTGCGGCCGGCGGCGGCGGTGGTGGCGACGACGGCGACGGCGAGGCGCGGGAGCGGCGCCGCGCGGAGGACATCGCCCGGATCGAGCGCGGCTCGGTCCCGATCGCCGCCGAGAACCGCCTGCGCGAGCTCGGCGCCGGCAAGATGGGCTTCACCTCGGGCCTCTCCGTCGCGGACTTCGCGCTCACCCGCCTGGAGTCGATCCGGCCCGTCTGCCAGGTCATGGGCACCTCGGTCTACAAGGTCGGCTGGCAGAACTACCCCTGGACCACGGGCTGGGGCTCGAGCGCGGTGCTCACCGAGCTGACCGCGCTCACGCACGCCTGGAACGACGCCCGCGCCCGCGCGCTGCACCGTCTGCGCGAGGAGGCCAGCCACGCCGGCTGCCACGCCGTCGTCGACGTCACCTTCGAGAACCGTGCCCACGCCTTCCTCAACGACGAGATCGAGATCCTCGTCAACGGCACGGCCGTGCATCTGCCCGAGGGCATCGGCGAGGACGGCGTGCCGGTGCTGACCGACCTCTCGATGCCGGACTACGTCCTGCTGCGCCGCGGCGGCTACGCGCCGGTCGGCGTGGTCGCGAGCACGTCGGTCTTCTACATCGTCCCGAGCCGCCAGACGCGGCGGATGACGACCGGCTGGCAGCGCATGCAGCCCAACCAGGAGCTGCGCGACTTCACCCAGGGCGTCTACGAGGCGCGCGAGAACGCGATCTCGCGCGCGACCGAGCAGGCCCGCGCGCTCGGCGCCGGCGGCCTCGTCGGCATGACCGTCGACCACCACATCGCGATCCGCGAGGTCGAGCAGAACGACCAGAAGCGCGAGGACCTGATCGTCACCTTCCACATCATCGGCACGGCGATCGCCCCGCACGGCGAGCACGAGCCGCTCGATCCCCAGACCATCCTCAGGCTAGGAGCGAAGACACGCCCATGAGCGACTACGACCCCACCTCCCTCGAGGGCGTGCCGGAGGCCGGGCGCGCGCGTCTGGAGCAGAACAAGCGCGGCCTCTTCACCTCCGACCTGTCCGTCGCGGAGTTCCTGCTCGTCAAGGAGGCCGGCTTCGACCCGCTCGGCCTCGTCGTCGGCTCGTCGATCTTCCACATCGGCTTCCAGCAGTCCTCGTGGAAGACGAGCGAGGAGATGAAGGTCCTGTCCGAGGCGATGTACTCCGCGCGCGAGCTCGCGATGACGCGCATGGAGGAGGAGGCCGACCAGCTCGGCGCGGACGGGATCGTCGGCGTGCGCCTCGAGGTCGGGCGCTACGAGTGGGGCGAGAACATGGCGGAGTTCATCGCGATCGGCACCGCGATCAAGCACCGCACGGGCGGCGAGCTGCACCGCGCGCCCAACGGCCGCCCGTTCACGAGCGACCTCAACGGACAGGACTTCTGGACCCTGCTGCGCTCCGGGCACCGCCCGGTCGGCATGGTCATGGGCTCGTGCGTCTACCACGTCGCGCACCGCGGGATGTTCCAGGCGATGAAGCAGGCGGGCCAGAACGTCGAGCTGCCGAACTTCACCCAGGCGCTGTACGACGCGCGCGAGCTCGCGATGGAGCGCATGCAGGCGGAGGCGGAGACCGTCGGCGCCGAGGGGATCGTCGGCGTGCAGCTGTCCGAGCGCAGCCACGGCTGGGGCAGCCACGTGATCGAGTTCTTCGCGGTCGGCACGGCGATCGTGCCCTACGGCGAGGACCACACGATCACGGCGCCGACGACGGTGCTCGACCTGAGCTGACGCGTTCGCGCGGTCCCGGCCGCCGGGCGGCGGCCGTGGCGGACCGCCGGCCTGGCCAAGGCGCTCCGAGGCGATCCGCCCGCCGCGGTGCGGCCTGGGCCGCCGGCGGCTGCGCGGTGGCGAGCTTCCTGCAACGCACGGCGCCGCGTTCGTAGACTGCGATCGATGGCCGTCAACACCGCTGCGATCGGCAAGTCGTACGCGCCGACCACGTACGCCGTCGGGCGCGAGAAGGTGCGCGAGTACGCCCGCGCCGTCGGCGAGACCGACCCGCTGCACCTCGATCCCGAGGCGGCGCGCGCGGCCGGCTACGGCGACGTCGTCGCGCCGCCGATGTTCGCCGTCGTCTACGCGATGCCGGCGGTCGCCGCGGGCATGTTCGACCCCGAGGTCGGCATCGACTTCGCCCGTCTCGTGCACGCCGGGCAGGACTTCACCTGGGGTCCGCTGGTCGTCGCGGGCGACGAGATCGCGACGACGGTCTGCGTCAAGGACGTCAGCGAGCGGCGCGGCGCGGGGTTCTTCGTCTTCGAGTCGGTGTCCGAGAACCAGCGCGGCGAGACGGTCTGCACCGGCGTCTGGTCGAACATCGTGCGAGGCGCGTGATGGGGACGCTCGAGCCCGGCAGCGAGATCGAGCCGCTGTCGGTCACCCCCGACCGCTACCTCACGGTCCGCTACGCGGGCGCGTCGGGCGACTTCAACCCGATCCACATCGACGAGCAGTTCGCCCAGCAGGTCGGGCTGCCCGGGCGGATCCTGCACGGCCTCTACTCGATGGCGCAGGTCGCGCGCGCCGTGACCGCGGCCGGCGGCGGCCCGCAGTCGCTGCGACGCCTGAGCGTGCAGTTCCGCGGCATGGGGATCCCCGAGCACGAGCTCACCGTCACCGGCACCGTGCGCTCGGTGAGCGACGGCGTCGCGATCGTCGAGACCGTCTGCACGCAGGACGGCAAGGCGATCATCCGCAACGCCGAGGCCGAGGTCGTCGTCTCGGGCTAGGAGCGTGGGTCGCTAACGCTGTGGGGCGGCGGCTGAACGGCGAGGCCGGTCGTGATCGAGCGCGGTCGTGGTGGCCGGGCCTGAATCGGGTCGTGTGCGGCGACGGCGCTGTGGGGGAAGCGGGCGGGGAAGTGCCTTCAAGACGGCCTCGGGCAGGTTGTCAGGCTGCGATGAGCCGCAGTCCGCCTGCCCTGTGCAGCTTGAGCAGGTTGTGAATCGTGCAGTGGAAGCGCCACTGCGCGCGGGCGGCGTCCTCGCCGCGCAGCAGCAGCTGCTTGGCGTCTTGGACGGTCTGCATCTGCCCGAAGACCGGCTCGACGATCGTCTTGCGCCTCGCGTAGACCGCGCGGCCCTTCTTGGTCTTGAGCTTGCGTGCCATCCGTTGGCGCGGCGTCGCGTCGTTCGGGATGCGTCCGCGCGGCGACAGCGGCGGCGGGTCGGAGTGCTTCTGGCGACCGGTCGCGATATGCGCGTCGAGGCCGTGCGCGGTCGTCGTCGCGATGTTCTGCGCCGACAGGTACCCAGCGTCGGCCGCGAGCGTCGCGGCCGTCGGCAGCGCGGCGTCGATCGCGGCGAGGTTCTCGTCGAGCTGATCGAGCGCTCCGGCGAGCTGCGGGCAGTCGGGCGCCATGTTCGACAGCTCGGCGGCCACGACCACCTGCGCGTGCGAGTCGACGATCGCCTGGGCGTTGAAGGACTGATGAAACGCGCCGTCGGACGCCTTCATGATCTTCGAGTCGGGATCGGTGAAGTTGCGCTGCGCCGTTGGCTTGGGCGCAAACGCGTCACGGCCATCGGGTGGGTCACGCGGCTCGCGGCCCTCCGCGCGCATCGCTTCGCGACGGGCCTCCTCGCGCTGCTCGGCCTCGGCCTCAAGCTCGGCCTTCGCCTCACGCAACCTGGCCAGGCGTGTCTCGCGGCGAGCGAGCTCGGCGGGCAGCTCGTCACCGCGCAAGTCGGCCCCGTACAGCTCGTCTTCGGCAGCATCGATCGCCTCGGCGTCCTTGAGCAGCGCCTTGGCGCGAGCGCGAAGCCCCACGATCTCGCCCTCCAGCTGCGACTCCTTCTTGGCCATCCGCTCATACGACATCGCCTTGCGCCGCGACGCGTTCGCCCGCAGCTTCGTGCCGTCCAACGCCAACGATCCGAGCTTGACCAGCCCGGCCCTGGAGCACAGCCGCAGCGCCTGCACGAACAGCTCCGACAACGCATCGAGATGCCGCGCGCGGAACCGCGCGATCGACCGGTAGTCCGGATGCTGACCGGCGCACAACATCCAGATCGCGACATCGCGATACGTCGCCCGCTCAAGCCGGCGCGACGAACACACCCCGTTGGCGTAGCCGTAGACCAGCAGCTTGACCATCAACCGCGGGTCATACGGCGGAAAGCCACGCACCTCGTCATAGGACGCGTAGATCGCTGACAGGTCCAGCGCGTCCTCGACCAGATCCGACACGAAGTGCGCAAGGTCGCCCTCGGGAACCCACTCCGCCAGAACCGGCGACATCAACAGCACATGCTCAGGGTCATAGCCACGAAACACCTTGGACTCCGCCGCAGCCGCCGACCCGACACCCGCCACAACCACGCTCGGCTCAACCTCGACAAGCCTGTCCTGGACCGCCCGTGCCGCCACTATCGCCATCCGCGATCCCCTCTCGATTTGCACGAGAGATCATCCCGGCCCAACCGGACGCTCACGCCCGGTTACAGACCCACGCTCCTAGGAGCCGAGCGCGGCGCGGATGCGAGCGAGCGTCTGCGCGGGTCGCGCGAGCGCCTGCCCCCAGGTGACCCGCACGACGCGGTAGCCGTGCGCCTCGAGGATCGCCTGCTTGTCAGCGTCGTTGCCACGGGTCAGCGGGTCGTCGTGCCAGCGGCGGCTGTCGGCTTCGACGGCGACGCGCTCGCGACGCCAGAGGTAGTCCGGACTGATCGCGCGGCCGTCGAGGCGCAGCCTCGGGTTGATCTCGGGCCGCTCGATGCCGGCGTCGTCGAGGAGATCGAGCAGCAGATCCTCGAGCTCGCTGCGCGTGGGCGCAGGCCCGTCGGAGACGATCGCCTGCAGCGCGCCAACGCCGTGGTGGCCGCTTGATCGGCGCAGGATCTCGGCGACCTGACGGATGCTGACACGGCGTTCGGCCTGGGCCTGGCGCGCGGCGCGACGGAGCGCATGGTCGGGCAGGAAGGCTGCGAGATCGAGCAATGTGCGTGCCGGTGACGTGACCCGGATCCCGTCACGGAGCCAGACGTCATGGCTGTGCAGGCGCCGCGCGCGGTGGGCGCGAACGCCGAGGATGCGGCGGTTGCTCGTGCCGACCACGGTCACGTCGATGGCGCGCTCCTCCCAGGCGAGGAAGCCCCAGTACGCGGCGGCGGCGAAGTGGCTGAGCACGCCACGCTCGCCACAGGCGAGCGTGGCGGCCACGAACCGGCCGGTCAGGGTGAGCGCGGGTCGCCCGACGACGGAGTAGACGCCACGATGCACGCGGTGCAGCCTGCCGCTGCGCACCCGCACCGCGACCGCGTTGTCGTCGAGGCCCAACGCTCGCAGCTCGTGGATCGAGAGCACGCCGTGGTGGTGGGCAGCATGCCGGGCGAGGCGAACGTCCGGGGGTGTGTCGTTCTGCTGGGTCCTGGACCCAGTATAACGACACACCCCCTCGGACATGCGCCCATGCTCGCGGCTCGCGTGTGACGAGACACCACGCGTTTGCAACAAAAGGGCCGCACCCCTGATGAGGACGCCGGCCTCGTCCGCTCACGTGCTGGCTTCGGCTTCGAGCTCGGCCGAGAGGGGACGCCCGCCGCCGCTCGTACAATCGAACGCGTGATGCTGACGCCCCGCCAAGAGCTGATCCTGCGCAAGGTCGTGCTCGCCTACCAGGCGACCGTGCAGCCCGTGGCGTCGCGCACCCTGGCCGCCGACCCCGAGCTCATGGCCGGCCCCTCGACCGTGCGCCACGAGCTCGCGATGCTCGAGGAGCACGGCCTGCTCGCCCATCCGCACACCTCGGCGGGCCGCGTGCCGACGGACTCCGGCTACCGCTACTTCGTCGACCGCCTCCTGCCGGCCAAGCGCGACGCCGGTCACACGGTCGAGCTCGCGCTGACGCGGCGCGAGGTCGACGAGGCGATGCGCGTCACGACCGAGACGCTGTCGCAGGTCACGAACCTGCTCGCCGTCGTCTCCGCGCCGCCGCTGGAGACCGCGACGATCCGCCACATCGAGGTGCTGCGGCTGCAGCCGCAGATCGTCATGGTCGTGATCATCACCTCGACGGGCGGCGTTTCCAAGCGCGTGCTGACGTTCGAGTCGCCGGTCGACGGCGGGCTCGTCACGTGGGCGTCGGAGTTCCTCAACGAGGAGCTCTCGGGGCTCGGGCTCGGCGCGCGCAAGCTGCGCGCCCGCCTCGCGGACCCGTCGATGGGTCCGACCGAGCGGCGCTTCCTCGACCGCCTCGTGCCGGTCTTCACCGCGCTCGCCGAGACCGCCCAGGACACGCTCTACGTCGACGGCGCCGCGCGGCTGCTGTCCGAGCATCGCTTCCAGGACCTGTCGCAGATCAACGAGCTCATGCAGATGCTCGAGGGCCGGGTCGCGCTGCTCGAGACGCTGCGCCGCGCGCTCGACGAGCGCGACGTGATCGTGCGCATCGGCACCGAGAACGCCGCGCCCGCGATGCGCTCGCTCGCGATGGTCACGGCCGGCTACGGGCTGCCGCTGCGCCCGCTCGGGACCGTCTCGCTGATCGGTCCGGTCGCGATGGACTACGGCAGCACGATCGGCATCGTGCGCGATGCCGCGCTGCAGCTCTCGCACTTCGTCGAAGCCGTCTACGACGCGTGAAGCGCGACGCCTACGAGGTGCTCGGCGTCACGCGGACGGCGGGCGAGACGGACGTCAAGAAGGCCTTTCGCAAGCTCGCTCGCGAGCTGCATCCGGACGTCAACAACCACGATCCGCAGGCCGAGGAGAAGTTCAAGGAGGCCGCCGAGGCCTACGAGATCCTGTCGGACGCCGACAAGCGCGCGACGTACGACCGCTACGGCCACGAGGGCCTCAAGCGCGGCGGGCAGAGCCCGAACTTCGACGGCTTCGGCTCGATCAACGACCTCTTCTCGACGTTCTTCGGCGGGGGCGGACCGGTCGGCCCCCGCGGCGGGGGCGACGCCGAGGTCGCGATCGAGATCGACCTCGAGCAGGCGGCGGCCGGCGCGTCCGTCGACGTCAACTACCAGGTCGTCGACCGCTGCGAGCGCTGCCGCGGCAACGGCGCCGAGCCGGGCACGCCGATCACGACCTGCGACCGCTGCGGCGGCAACGGCGTGCTGCAGGCGGTCAGCCGGACGCCGTTCGGGCAGATGGCGCGGACGATCACCTGCGACGTCTGCGGCGGCGACGGCAAGAAGGCCGAGAGGCCGTGCTCGCGCTGCAGCGGTCGCGGGCGCGAGGTGCTCACGCACGCGATCTCGATCGACGTGCCGGCCGGGATCGCCGAGGGGCAGCGCATCCGCGTGACCGGGCGCGGCAACGCCGGCGAGGCCGGCGCGCACAACGGCGACCTCTACGTCTCCGTCGCGATCAAGCCGCACGCGCACTTCCTGCGCGACGAGCACGACCTCGTCACCGTGCTCGACGTCGCGGCGCCGCTCGCTGCGCTCGGCGCGAAGCTCGAGGTGCCGACGCTCGAGGGACCCGAGGACGTCCACGTGCGCCCCGGGACGCAGCCGGGCGAGACGATCGCGCTGCGCGGGCGCGGGATGCCGCTGCTGCGCCGCCCCGGCCGCCGCGGCGACCTGCGCGTCGTGGTCAACGTCGTGATCCCGCGCAAGCTCACCGAGCAGCAGCGCGGCCTGCTCGAGGAGCTCGCGGGCTCGATGACCGACGCGAACCTGAAGTCGGAGGAGTCGATGTTCGCCAAGCTCAAGCGCACGCTCGGCGTGTGATCCGGCTCGCGCTGCGCGTCGCGCGCGCGGACGCGGAGATCGCCCTCGCCGAGCTGCTCGAGCTCGTCCCGGCCGGCGTCGAGGAGGTCGATCGCGGCGACACGATCGAGTACGCGGTCTACGGCGCGCCGGGCGAGCTGCCGCAGCTGCCGGCGCTGCGCGCGGCCGCCGGAGCGGCGTTCGTCGACGTCACGACGACCGAGGTCGCCGACGACTGGGCGTCGCGCTGGCGCAGCTTCCACAAGCCGCTGACGGTCGGCGACGCGCTCCACGTCAGGCCGCCCTGGGCGGACGCGCCGGACCCGTCGGCCGGCCTGCTCGACGTCGTCATCGACCCCGGGCAGGCGTTCGGCACGGGCGCGCACGACACGACGCGGCTGTGCCTCGAGGCGCTGCTCGAGCTCGCGCGGGCCGGACACGCGCACGGGCCGCTCGTCGACCTCGGCTGCGGCTCGGGCGTGCTCGCGATCGCGGCGTCCAAGCTCGGCTGGGATCCCGTGCGCGGCGTCGACCACGAGGTGGCATCGGTCGAGGCGACGTTCGACAACGCCGAGGTCAACGGCGTCGCCGTGGCCGTCGCCCACGGCGACCTGCTGCGCGACGGGCCGGCGCCGTGCGCGCCGACGGTCGTCGCGAACCTCATGCGCCCGCTGCTGCTGCACCTCGCCGCCGGCGGGTTCGCCGCCGGCGCCGTGCCGCGCACGCTGATCCTCAGCGGCCTGCTCGCGCACGAGGCCGACGAGGTCGCGGCGGCGTTCGTCGCGCACGGCCTGCACGAGATCGAGCGCCGCCACGCCGGCGACTGGGCAGCGCTGACGCTCGTCGCGTGAACCGCCGGGCTCGGCGGACGTTCGACGTGACGAAACTAACGTCGCGACGTAGCGTTGACAGGACCATGAGCCCGCGCGCCGCAATCGCCCTCGCCCTGCTGACCCTGGCGCTCGCCGCGGGCGCGCCCGCCGCCGTCGCGCAGTACCAGGGCGTCAAGCCCGACCCGCACATCGCCGACGGCACGCTGCAGCACAAGCTCGACGTCGCGCGCCGCAGCTGGAAGGCCGCGGGCGTGAGCTCCTACACCTACCGGATCCAGGTGAGCTGCTTCTGCCCGCCCGCGAAGGACGCGAACGTGTTCGTCGTCAAGGGTGGGGTCGCGACGCGGTTCGCGTCGGGCTACCGCTCCCTCGCGACGGTCCCGCGCCTCTTCAAGACGATCCAGGGCGCGATCGACGACGGCGTCGCGAACCTCGACGTGAGCTACGGCAGGCGCGGCGTCCCGACGTCGATCTACATCGACCGCTCCCAGCTGATCGCCGACGAGGAGATGGGCTACGCGATCAAGGCGTTCACGCCGTCGAAACGGCACGCGCGCTAGCCTCGCCTCATCGCCTGGAACGTCGTCATCGCGGGAGGGGGCTTCGGAGGCTTCTATGCCGCGCGCACCCTCGCGCGGCTGCTGCCGCCGCACAGCGCCCGGATCAGGCTCGTCAACGACGTCAACTTCATGCTCTACACGCCGCTGCTGCCCGGCGCCGCGGCCGGCGTGCTCGAGCCGCGCCACGTCACCGTCCCGCTGCGCGAGCAGCTGCCCCCGGGCGTCGACCTGCGCCTCGGCCGCATCACGGGCGCGACGCCCGAGCGCAACTGCCTGCAGGTCGAGAACCTCGAGGGCTCCGTCGAGGACCTCGCCTACGACCACCTGATCGTCACGGTCGGGTCGGTCAGCCGCACGCTGCCGGTGCCCGGGCTCGCCGAGCACGCGCGCGGCTTCAAGTCGCTGCCGGAGGCGATCTCGCTGCGCAACCACGTGCTGCGCACGCTCGAGCACGCCGAGACGCTCGAGGACGGCGCCGCGCGCCGCGAGTACCTGACGTACGTCTTCGTCGGCGCCGGCTACGCGGGGCTCGAGGGCCTCGCCGAGCTGCAGGACTTCGTCTCGGACATCCTCGACATCTACCCGCGCTGCCGCGTGACCGGGATGCGCTGGATCCTCGTCGAGGCCGGCCCGCGCGTCATGCAGGAGATCCCGAAGAAGCTCGCCGACTTCGCCGAGCGCGAGCTGCGCGGCCGCGGCATCGACATCCGCACGGGCACGACGCTCGATCGCGTCACCGAGCATCACGCCTACCTCTCCGACGGCGAGCGCGTGCCGACCCGCACGCTCGTCTGGACCGCGGGCGTCAAGCCGCAGCCGGTCGTCGCGAGGCTCGGCCTGCCGCTCACCGACCGCGGCCGGATCGTCGCCGACG
This sequence comes from Solirubrobacteraceae bacterium, assembly GCA_036271815.1. Taxonomy (GTDB): domain Bacteria; phylum Actinomycetota; class Thermoleophilia; order Solirubrobacterales; family Solirubrobacteraceae; genus CADCVQ01. The sequence goes on along the minus strand of DATAZX010000055.1, from coordinate 32,800 downwards.
CCTACATGCAGGTCGAGGGCTTCGACAACGTCTGGGCGCTCGGCGACTGCGCCGCCGTGCCCGACCCGGCGCGCAAGGGCGAGCCGTGCCCGCCGACCGCGCAGCACGCGATCCGCCAGGGTCGCGTCGTCGCGCACAACGTCGCGGCGGCGCTCGGGCCGGGCGGGCGCAAGCGCCCGTTCAAGTTCAAGACGAAGGGCGTGTTCGTCGACATGGGCCGGCGCGAGGCCGTCGCGATGACCGGGCCGATCACGTGGAGCGGCACGCCGGCATGGGTCCTCGCTCGCAGCTATCACCTCGCCGCGATGCCCGGCGTGGGTCGCCGCGCGCGGCTGCTCGTCGACTGGAACATCGGCCTCCTGTTCGGCCGCGACACCGCGGAGCTCGGCGGCGTGGCGGCGGTCCAGCCGCAGACGAGTCCGGCGGTGAGCGACCGGGTGGCCGGCGCGGTCGCCTCCAACGGCGCGACGACGGACGTCGCGGTCGCGCTCGACGCGCCCGCCGGCGACGGCTCCGCGACGCCGTAGCCGGGCCCGTCGAACTCGGCTACGGTGCGTCGGATGCGAGCGCAAGCGATCGGGATCGTCCTGCTCTGCGCCTGCGCCCTCGGCGCCTGCGGCGGCAAGAGCGCCGGCACGAGCACGAGTGCGTCGAGCACCACGGCCAGCGGCGCCGACGAGCGCCAGGTCCGCGCCGTCGTGACCGAGCTGCTGAAGACGAAGGACCCGAACGCGTGCACGCGGCTGGCGACGGTCGCGTTCGACGAGCAGAACAGCGGCGAGCACGGCGCCGCCGCGGTCCGCGAGTGTCGCCAGCCACCGTTCAGGGCCGGCGCCAAGACGCTGACGATCGATCGGGTCGCGGTGAGCGGGAACACCGCCGCGGCGGACGTGCGGCCCCGTGGCGGCGAGCTGCCGTTCAAGACCGTGACCTTCGGGATGCTCAAGGCGGGCGGACGGTGGAAGGCCAACCGGATCGAGCGCGCCACGCTCGACCGCACCGCGTTCACGCGCGTGCTGCGCGGCGACCTCACGCAGCCGCCCGACGCGCTGCCCGCGAAGACCGTCACCTGCGTGTCGCGCGAGGTCGCCACGAGCTCCGACGTCGAGATCGTGAACGCCTATCTCAAGCCCGACCTGCGGCTGTTCGTGATCCCGGTCGCGGACTGCTCCGTCGCGCTCGGCCTCGAGCGGGCGGGGGCGACCAAGAGCGTCATCGACTGCGTCCAGGCGGGCGTGCGGCGCGAGCTGACGAGCGGTGCGCTCGGCCGCAAGCTGGCGAAGGACCCGTCGAACCTCAAGTTGCTCGAGTCCTCGTCGTTCGCGGCGATGGCGCGCACGGTCACGGTCGGCTGCGTGGGCGGCGCGGCGGCGGGCACCATCTCGTGACCGGCGACGTCCGCGCGCGTCGTATCCTTGACGCGTAGATGACGCTGGTCGACACGGTCAAGCAGGATCTCGGGACCGCCATGAAGGCGCGCGAGGCGGACCGCGTCGGCGCGCTGCGGCTCGTGCTGAGCGAGCTGCAGAAGTCCGCCAAGGAGGGCGACGGCGACGAGATCGCCGTCCTGCGCCGCGAGCGCAAGCGTCGCCTGGAGTCGGCGACGGCGTTTCGCGACGGCGGGCGCGAGGAGCTTGCCGACGGCGAGGAGGCCGAGGCGCGGATCATCGAGTCCTACCTGCCCGCGGAGATGCCCGAGGCCGAGCTGCGCGGCATCGTCCGCGAGTCGATCGCCGAGACCGGCGCCTCGTCGCCGAAGGACCTCGGCCAGGTCATGAAGGCCACGATGGGCAAGGTCGCCGGGCGCGTCGACGGCAAGCGCGTGTCCGCGATCGCACGCGAGGAGCTCGGTGCGTAGCCGGATCGAGCTCTCCAACGAGGTCGCGGCCGAGCTGGCCGGAAGCGGCGACTCCGTCCTGCGCGCGCTCGAGGGGCATGTCGAGTGCAAGATCTTCCTGCGCGGCAACGTCGTCACGCTCGACGGCGAGCCGGAGGCCGTGCAGGCCGCCGAGACCGTCGTGCGCGAGCTCGCCGAGCTGATCGAGCAGGGCCACGAGATCGCGCCCGGCACGATCGCCGCGGTGACCGCTGCGCTGGACCAGCACGCGTCGCCTGCGGCGATCCTCGAGGACGTCGTCTGGCGCCACCGCTCCAAGCAGATCGCGCCGAAGACCGTCAACCAGAAGCGCTACGTCGACTCGATCCGGCGCAACACCGTGACGTTCGGGATCGGCCCGGCGGGCACGGGCAAGACGTTCCTGGCGGTCGCGCTCGCCGCCGCCGCGCTCTCGCGCGGGGACGTCAACCGCATCATCCTCACGCGCCCGGCCGTCGAGGCCGGCGAGCGCCTCGGCTTCCTGCCCGGCGACCTGATGGCGAAGATCGACCCCTACCTGCGCCCGCTGTTCGACGCGCTGCACGACATGCTCGAGGCGGAGAAGGTCGCCTCGTTCCTCGAGCGCGGCCAGATCGAGGTCGCGCCGCTGGCCTTCATGCGTGGCCGCGCGCAGCCGGTCGACCGGCGGGTGATGACCCCGGCAGGCTGGCAGGCGATCGGCGCGCTTCGCGTCGGCGACCTCGTGACGGGCGCGGATGGTCGCCCGACGCCGGTGCTGGGCGTCTACCCGCAGGGTCGGCGTCAGGTCTTCGAGCTGCGGGCGCAGGACGGTGCGTCGACGCTGTGCTGCGCGGAGCACCTGTGGACGGTGCGCACACCGGACGACCGGCGCCGTGGCAAGGAGGGTCGCACGCTGCGCACCGACGAGATGTTCGGGCGCCTGCGCCAGGCCCACCAGCATCGCTTCGAGCTGCCTCTCGTCAGCGCGCCGGTCGAGCTCGAGCCGCAGGACGTGCCGCTGGACCCGTACGCGCTCGGTCTGCTGCTCGGCGACGGATGCCTGACCGCGACGACGACGCCGACCTTCGCGACCGCGGATCCGGAGCTTGCCGTCGCGCTCGAGGACGCGCTCGAGGGGATCGAGTGCAAGCGCAAGTCGACGGTCGACTACGTCTTGCGCAACGTCGACGGCCACCGCGGCGGGGTGATCGTCGCCAATCCGGTCACCGTGGCGTTGCGCGAGCTCGATCTCGCGGGGACCCGCTCGTCCACCAAGTTCATCCCGTCCTCCTATCTGCACAACAGCTCCGAGGTGCGGATCGCGCTCCTGCAGGGTCTGCTGGACAGCGACGGCGGACCGGTCACCCAGCGCGGCCGCAGCTGCCGGATCCAGTACACGACCTGCTCGCCGCGACTGCGCGACGACGTGGTCTGGCTCGTGCGCTCGCTGGGCGGCGTCGCCTACTGGCGCGCCCGGCCTGCCGAGGGTCGCCGGCCCGGTCGCGCCGGCGGGCGCGATGTCCATCACCGCTCCGACGCCCACGTCCTGGACGTCCGGCTGCCCGCCCAGATCGAGCCGTTTCGCCTGACGCGCAAGCGCACCGCGTACCGCGAGCACGGCGGAGGACGGCCGATGCGGTTCGTCACGAGCATCGAGCCTGCCGGTGAGGCCGAGACGGTGTGCATCCAGGTCGCCGCGGCCGATTCGCTCTACGTCACCGACGACTTCATCGTCACCCACAACACCCTGAACGACAGCTTCATCATCCTCGATGAGGCGCAGAACACGACGCCCGAGCAGATGAAGATGATCCTCACGCGGCTGGGCTTCAACTCGAAGATGGTCGTCACCGGCGACGTCACGCAGATCGACCTGCCCAAGCAGGATGCGTCCGGGCTCGTCGTCGTGGCGGACATCCTCGAGGGCATCGACGGCATCGACTTCGTGCGCTTCGGGGGCGAGGACGTCGTCCGCCATCGCCTCGTGCAGCGGATCGTCGAGGCCTACGCCGAGCATGCCGAGAGCCGCACGTCCGGGCTGCGGCCGGCGGATCGCCGGCGCGCTTGAGCCCGGCGGACCACGAACCCGACGACGACGCGCTCGACATCGACGTGCTCGGCGTCAGCCGCGTCCCGCTCGAGGAGATCGAGCGGCTGCTCGGCCTCGCGCTCGCGTCGGCCGGCATCGACGCCGGCCACGTCGCGGTCGAGTTCGTCAGCGCCGAGCGGATCGCCGAGCTGAACGCCGAGCATCGCGGCAAGGCCGGCGCGACCGACGTGCTGTCGTTTCCGATCGACGGCGCCGATCCCTCGCCGGGACCGGCCGAGCTCGGCGACATCGTGATCTGCCCCGAGCACACCGCCGACCTGCGCGAGGCGATCGTCCACGGCGCGCTGCACCTCACCGGCATGGACCACGAGACCGACGACGGCGAGATGCTCGCGGTGCAGCGCGAGATCATGGCCTGGGTCACGCCGTGAGCGGTGGATCCCCGGCCGGGCCCGCGCGCCGCGCGGGCTTCGTCGCGCTCGCGGGTCGCCCGAACGTCGGCAAGTCGACGCTCGTCAACGCGATCGTGGGGGAGAAGGTCGCGATCGTCTCCGACAAGCCGCAGACGACGCGCCGCGCGATCCGCGGCATCGCGATGCGCGGCGAGACGCAGCTCGTGCTCGTCGACCTGCCCGGCGTCCAGCGCCCGCGCGACGCGCTCACCCAGCGCATGCAGTCCAGCGTCGAGCGCGAGCTCGGCGAGGCGGACGCGGCGCTGCTGCTGCTCAACGGCGAGCAGGGCGTCGGACCGGGCGACCGCTTCATCGCGGCGGCGCTGGCGAAGGCCGGCGTGCCGGTCGTGATCGCGGTCAACAAGGTCGATCGCCTCGACAACGAGCACACGCTCGCGATGCTGCGGGCCGCGTCCGAGCTCGAGATCTCCGAGGAGATCTTCCCGATCTCCGCGCGCAAGGGCGCGGGCGTCGAGGTCCTCGTCGAGCATCTCGCGGGGCTGCTGCCCGAGGGTCCGTTCATGTTCGACTCAGACGACGCGAGCGACCAGCCGCAGTCCGTCATGCTCGCCGAGCTGATCCGCGAGCAGGTCCTGCGCAGGACCTTCCAGGAGGTGCCGCACGCCGTCGAGGTCGTCGTGGACGACATCGACGTAAGCCGCGAGGACCTCGTCCGCGTGACGGCTCTCGCCTGGGTCGAGGCCGAGTCGCAGAAGGGGATCCTGATCGGCGCGCAGGGCCGGATGATCAAGGCGATCGGCACGGCCGCGCGGCGCGAGATCGAGCGTCACCTGGACTGCAAGGTGCACCTCGACCTGTCGGTGCGCGTGCGCCGCCACTGGCGCGGCGACGACGCGCTGCTCGATCGCCTCGGGATCGAGTAGCGGCGGTCGTCGCGCCATAGAGTGTCGGCGGTGAGCGACCGCACCTGCGACATCCTCCTGATCGGCGGCGGCATCGCCTCCGCGAGCGCCGCGGCCGAGCTGCGCGAGCGCGGCTTCGCGGGCTCGATCGTGCTCGTCACCCGCGAGCAGGACCCGCCGTATCACCGCCCGCCGATCACGAAGGGCTACCTGCGGGGCACCGACGCGCGCGACGGGACGCTCGTCCATCCGCTGGATTGGTACGCCGAGCACGACGTCGAGCTGCTGACGCGCACGCCGGTCCTGTCCGTCGACTGCGCGGCGCGCACGGCGAAGGTCGGCCGCGAGGTGATCGGCTTCGACAAGGCGCTGTTCGCGACCGGCGCGATGGTGCGCCGGCTGCGGACCGAGGGCGCTACCCGCGCCAACATCCACTACCTGCGTGCGCTCGGCAACGCTGACACGCTGCGCGCGGCCGTCGCGGACGCCGAGCGCGTCGTGGTCGTCGGCGGCTCCTACATCGCGACCGAGGTCGCCGCGTCGCTGACGCTGCTCGGCAAGCGCGTGACGATCGTCATGCAGGAGCGGCTGCCGCTCGAGCGCGGCTTCGGCCCCGTCGCCGGGCGGTTCGTCCACGACCTGCTGACGTCGCACGGGATCGAGGTCGTGGGCGGGGCGGACGTGGTCGCGTTCGACGGCGAGGGCGACGACGAGGGTCCGTTCGGAGCGGTCGTCTGCGCCGACGGACGGCGCGTCGAGGGCGACCTCGTGGTCGTCGGCTCCGGCGCGCTGCCCGATGTCATGCTCGCGCGCAAGGCGGGCCTCGTCATCGGCGACAGCGGCGGCGTGTCGTGCGACAAGCTGCTGCGGACGTCCGAGCCGGGCATCTTCGCCGCCGGCGACATCTGCGAGTACGACAGCGAGCTGCATGGCCGGCGACTGCGCATCGAGCACGAGGAGGTCGCCGCGGCGCAGGGACGCCACGCCGCCCGCGGGATGCTCGGCTCCGACGAGCCGTTCGCCGAGGTCCCGTACTTCTGGTCGGACCTCGCCGACTGGGCGACGCTCGAGTACGTCGGACCGGCCGCGGCCTGGGACGAGGAGATCGTCCACGGCGACCCAGCCGCGGGCGCGTTCAGCGTCTTCTACGTCAGCGAGGACCGGCTCGTCGCCGCGCTGGCGGTCGGCCGCACGGACGACATCGAGCTCGCGGCGACGCTGATCGTGCAGCGTGCGGACGCCGCGCGCGTGCGCGGCGTGCTCGCGAGCGCCTGACGCCGTCCCCGCACAGGCCGGCCGGCGGGCGACGTGCCGCGGCCGCGGCCAGGGTCAGGGGCCGGCGCGCTCGACCATGACCGACGTCGCCTTGACGCGCGCGGTCACCTCGGTGCCCGCCACGAGAGCGAGCTCCTCGATCGCGTCGCGCGTGATCGCGGCGGTGAGCCGGAACGGCCCGGCCTCGATCTCCACGAGGCCCATCACGCCCTCGACCTGCACCGAGCGCACGATTCCGACGAACCTGTTGCGCGCCGACAGCGCGTCGCCCGTCCTGTGGCGCTGAGGGGCGATCTGGAGCCGCTCGACCTCGGACACGGGCACGCGCCGACGGTTGCGGTCGTCGCGCGTGGTGTACAGCTTGCCGAGGCGATCCCAACGGCGCAGCGTGTCGACGCTCACGTCCAGCAGCTTGGCGGCCTCTCCGAGGCCCACATCGTCCATAGATGCTAAGCATGGCGCATCCGGCGGACGTCACCGCCGCTGCGTCAGCGGCCGTGCAGGTACGCGTGCAGGATCGCGGGTCCGACGAGGATCGCGACCACGCCCCCCGCCGCGAGGAACGGGCCGAACGGGATCGCCGTCTTGCGACCCTCGACCATCCCCTTGCGGGCGATGATCGCGAGGCCGACCGTGACGCCGCTCAGCAGCGCGGCGAAGACGGCGACCGCGACCTCGGCGCCGAGGAACAGGCCGAGCATCCCGGTCAGCTTGACGTCGCCGAGGCCCATGCCGGCGGGGTAGGCGAGCGCGATCAGCAGGAAGCAGCCGCCGGCGGCTGCGCCCGCGAGCAGCCGCTCGACCTCCCCGCCCGGATCGAGCGCCGTGCCCGCGACCACGGCGAGCGCGGCGGCCGGGGCCACGAGGCGATCGGGAAGCAGGCGCAGATCGACGTCGATCAGCGTCAGCGGGACGAGGAAGGCGACGAGCACCAGGCCGAGCGCGATCGGGGTCGCATGCGGGAAGCGCGCGACCACGACCGCCGCGAACAGCACCGCCGTGGTGGCCTCGACGATCGGATAGCGCGTGGAGATCGCGATGCCGCAGTCCCGGCAGCGGCCGCGCAGCACGAGCCACGACAGCACCGGCACGTTGTCGTACGGGCGGACCGGATGCCCGCAGCCCGGGCAGCGCGATCCCGGCGACATCAGCGACTCGCCGCGCGGCACGCGGTAGGCGACCACGTTGAGGAACGAGCCCGTCACCAGCCCGATCAGGCCGGCGAACAGCGCGGCGGCGATCATCGCGGCCGGCGTCGGCTACGCAACGGGGAACCGCTTCGCCAGCTGCCGTGCGACGCGCAGCATCTCGTCGGTCGTGCGGATCGGCGCGCCCGCCTTCATGAGCCTGGCGAGCCCCCTCGGGTGCACGAGCGGATAGCCGTCGAACAGCAGCCGTCCGAGCACCGGCAGCTCCGCGTCGACGAAGCACAGCGCACCGCGCACCTCCGCGCCGGGGGCGATGTCGGCTAGCACCGCCGCCACGAGCGTCACCTGCTTGGCGACGGCGTCCACGAGCGCCGTCCTGTCACGGCCGGCGATCGTCAGCTTCGCGGCGCCGAACAGCGGGCGTCGGATGGCCACCTTGCCCTTGTAGCGCTTGGCGTCGACGACCCAGACGGCGGCGCGGGTGATCGCGATGTGATCGACGTTCGCCCTGCTGCGCGGGATCCGGCGGTCGTGCAGCACGATCGCATCGTCGCCGAGGCGCTTGTCGAGGAAGGCCGCGACGCGCTCCTCGCCGGTCGCGCCGGTCGCCCACGCCTGCTCGTGACTCGGTGGGTCGCGAAACGCGAGGAGCATGTTGCCGATGCGTGGATGACGCTCGCGCGTCTGCCGCTCGCGGTTGGCCTGGCGGCGCTCGTGCTCGCGTCGCGCGCTGGCGCCGGCCACGCCGCGATCGAGGGGCTCGTCGTCGTCGGGCTTCGGCACGCGGACGAACGTAACAGCCCATCCGCCGCGGCGATCGCGAAACGGACGATCGGCCGCGCTAGGGTGCGAGCATCACGACATCTCCGACCCACCGGATCTGGTCCTATTGACAAGACATAAGTATTGCGTAGGCTATGTGCGGGGAACGCGCGACCAGCAGGCTCGGGTCGCGGTGGGGGCGCACAAGCCTCGCGCACGAAGGTCAATGCAGGGATCGCATCCACTTTCGCTCATCGGTTCGGAGACATCGGCGCCAGAACGGTCGACTTGACAGCTAACCTACGTGGTGCGTAGGTTGAGTCGGCTATGGCGGAGATGGCTTTCCGACCGTGGTCAGGGCGGAGATCACAAGGGTTTCGAGGCGGCCTCAGTGGGTCGCGCAGGGCAGAACATCGGCCGTTCGCAGCCTTGCGACGGTGCTCGGACGCCCGTCACAGACATCGACAGACGGCTGCAACAGCCAATACCACAGGAGGGACGTACCCATGATCGACAGGTTCAAACGCATCAAGGTGGGGCGGGGCCAGGCAGGCTTCACGCTCATCGAGCTCTTGGTCGTCATCACGATCCTCGGCATCCTCGCCGCGATCGTCGTGTTCTCGGTCGGCGGCATCAAGGACAAGGGCCAGCAGTCCGCCTGCAAGACGGACAAGACGACCCTGCAGACGGCCGAAGAGGCCAACTTCGCCCGCAGTGGCGACAGCGGTGGAGTTGCCGGCGGGGCGTACGTCTCGATGAACGACCTCAAGACCGCCGGACTGATCTCGACGGTGTCGACGCTCCACACCATCTCTGGCCCGGCCGATGGCGCCCCGGCAACGAGCTACTCCGTCGTCGACGTCGCCCCCTGTGGCACGACCGGCAACGAGGACTAGACCTGGGCGCGCGCGGACGCGGGCTTAAGTTTCAGCCGAGCGCTAGCGCAGCGCTCTAGAATGAAGAGCACCGCCTGCGGCGGGCCGATCTCCGGTCCGCCGCACGCGTTTCATCACGAATATCTGACGGGGAGTCAATCGATGCACGGACGCACGAGGTCGTTGCAGCACCCATTACGCAAGGACGAGACTGGCTTCACGCTCATCGAGCTTCTCGTCGTCATCACGATCCTGGGCATTCTCGCCGCGATCGTCGTCTTCGCCGTCAAGGGGATCGGCGACAAGGGCACGAGCGCGTCGATCAGGACCGACAACGCGACGATCCGCACCGCCGAGGAGGCGTACTGCGCCAAGAACGGGTCGTACGCCACCGCCGCACAGCTGACGTCGGCGCCCGACAAGTTCCTCAACAGCACGCCGACCTACAACTCCATCGTCCTCACCAGCGGAGCATGCGGCTCGGACTCCAGCAAGAGCGGCGTCATCGTGGGCTCGACGTCGTACTCGCCCACAAGTGGTGAGCTCGTGCTCGGCGCGTCGAACACGACGCCGCCGTTCAGCTTCCTGGCGCAGAGCGCTCCCGATCCGGTGATCTTCTCGTTCGGTGCGTCTTCGGGCCTGGCGACCACGGCCAAGGGCGGCGGAGCCTCGGTGCTCTTCGCGTCGGCCGACGAGGCCAACGTTGACGCCGTGCTCGACGCGTCGACCGGCAATCGCAACCCAGCGACGACCACCGCCGCGACCTGCGATCCCGGCTGTCCGGGCATCAAGGACACCAAGCGCCTGTATGCCATCGGTCGCCTCGTCGGGTTCTCCTGTACCTCGACGGGTCGTACGCTCGCGCCGGCAGCCGGTGCCCCGACATGCTCCATGCCTACTGGCGGTTATCGGCCGGCTCTCGCTGACATGGCCGATCTTGGAGCCCAGTTGCTCGGCAATTCCGCCTTCAAGGTCGCGATCGCCGATCCCGGTTCGGGCTTCGTCCTCGGAGGGACGCCAGGCCCGACGACCGCGACGTGCACTGCTGGTGGGGTACCGACTGCTCCCTACGGTGTCGCGGCTGCCCAGGCGATGACCGCGTCCACCGCCAACGGCGGGGCCGGTTTGACCTGTGACCAGTATCGAAGCCTGACGTGCAGCGGTCAGATCATCGGGCAGAGCGCGACCTCTCCCGTATGCGGTGGCGGCGCGGCCGTCACGGCGCCGACATCGTTCAACGTCAGCGCGGCGCAGGCCAAGGTGGTCAGCGGTGCCACCCAGTACGGACTGATCCCGAAGTCGTTCGTGAAGTCGCCGGCCGGCGACGACACGGACAACTACTTCACGGTGCCGAGCGCGGCACATGCCCAGATCAAGCAGTACGCCGTGATCCTCAACCACGGCACCTCGGCGCAGAAGAACGTCGGCCGGACGTTCCTCAACTACGTCGGCTCGACGCAGGGCCAGGCAGTCATGGCGCAGTTCGGCTATGACCCGATCGGTGCGTACACACCGGTCCCGACGATCCCGTAGCGACATACCGCCCGGCATGACCGAGGATCCGGTCACGCCGTCGCAGGAAGGCTCGGGCTCCCGCATGGGGGCCCGAGCCGCGTCTGCCATCGGGCGCAGCAGGACCGTCCGGTTCGCGCTGATCGCCGCCGCGCTCGTCGCGGGTCCGCTGCTCGGCATCCTGCTGATCACGAAGATCGGGCCGGCGATCCTGTGGCTGGAGAGCCCTGACTCCGGCCCGTTCTGGCTCTCGCTGCGGGTCGCGCTGATCGCGACCGCCCTCGCGGGCACGGCCGGGCTGGGGGCGGGCTACCTGCTCGCGAAGAAGCGCTTCCCCGGACGCGACCTGCTCGAGGCGATCGGCAGCGTGCCGATCATCCTGCCGCCGACGGTGCTCGGCTACTACCTGCTGCAGCTGCTCGGCGACGGCAACTTCGCCGGCCGCGCGCTGACGCGCCTGATCGGCCGGCCGATCGTGTTCACCGTCACGGGCTGTGTCGTGGCCGCGAGCATCGCGGCGTTCCCGTTCTGCATGCGCGCGGCGCGCGCCGCGATCGAGGGCGTCGATCCGCGGCTCGAGCAGGCCGCGCGGGCGATGGGCCTGCCGGCCTGGCGGGTCGCGCTGCAGGTCACCGTGCCGCTCGCGCGGCGCGGCATCGCGGCCGGCGTCACGCTCGGCGGCATGCGCGCGCTCGGCGAGTACGGCGCGACGCTGATGGTCGGGGGGAACATCCCGGGCAGCACGCGGACGATGTCGCTCGCCGTCGCGGACGCGCGCTCGACGTCCGAGACGCACACGCTCGTGCTGATCCTGGTGTGCATGGCGCTCGCGGCGCTCGCCGTGATCTCGCGCCTCGGCCGCAGCCGGAGGACCGCGTGAGCGCGGCGGTCGAGGTCGACGTCGCGCACCGGCTGGGGGAGTTCGAGCTCGCGGTCGCGTTCACCGTGCAGTCCGGGATCGCCGTCCGGTTCGGACCGTCCGGGTCGGGCAAGTCGATGACGCTCGCGCTCATCGCCGGACTGCTGCGCCCGGACAGCGGGACGATCGCGATCGGCGGTCGCGTCGTGGTCGACCGGTCGCGCGGGATCGATGTCTCGACCCAGCAGCGGCGGATCGGGATGGTCTTCCAGGACGGGCTGCTGCTGCCGCACCGCACCGTCCTCGACAACGTCGCGCTCGCGGTGCGTCAGCTCTCCAAGCGGCGCGAGCGCCGCGCCGTCGCGCGCGACTGGCTCGAGCGCGTCGGCGCGGCCGAGCTCGCCGATCGGCGGCCGGGCTCGCTGTCCGGAGGCCAGCGTCAGCGCGTCGCGCTCGCTCGCGGCCTCGCCGGCGAGCCCGCGCTGCTGCTGCTCGACGAGCCGCTGTCGGCGCTCGACCTCGGGGTGCGGCGCGAGCTGCGCGCGCTGATCCGCGACGTCATCGCCGCGACCGGCGTGCCCTCGCTGCTCGTCACGCACGACGCCGAGGAGGCGCAGGAGCTCGGCGACGTCGTCATCGAGTACGCCTACGGGACGATCGCCGGCACGCACAGCGTCGAGCACCCGCCGCCACGCCCACCCGAGGCCGAGGTCGAGGTCGAGGCGGAGACGGAGTCCGAGACCGAGGCCGCGCCAACGCCGCCGGCGCACGAGGCGGACGCGTGATCCCGACCGCGCTCTGGGTCTCGATCCGCGCCGCGCTCTGCGCGACCGCGATCGTCTCGGTCACCGGGATCGCGCTCGGGTGCCTGCTCGCGAAGGGGCGCTTTCGCGGGCGCGGGATCGTGGAGGCGCTGTGCAGCCTGCCGGTCGGCCTGCCGCCCACGGTCGTCGGCTACTACCTGCTGACCCAGCTCGGCGGACCCGGCCCGGTCCGCGACGTCTCGATCGCCCTGCTCGGGCACCCGCTCGTCTTCACCTTCACCGGGATCGTGATCGCGCAGACCGTCGAGTCGTTCCCGTACTGCCTGCGGGCCACGCGCGCGGCCGTCGCGGGCGTCGACCCGCGTCTCGAACAGGCGGCGCGGGCGATCGGATTGCCGGAATGGCGCGTCCTGCTGCAGGCGACGCTGCCCCTGGCGCGGCGCGGGATCGTCGCCGGCGTCGCGATGGCCTTCGGCCGCGCGCTCGGCGACTACGGTGCCACCGTTGCCATCGCGGGTGGGCCGGGAACTGGGACTATGCCTATTGTTCTCTACAACGCTACCTTCGACGGAAGCGCCGATCTGGCGCGCAATCTCGCGCTGATCCAGGTGGCCGTCGCGCTGTCGATCCTGGTCGGTGTCAGCCGCCTAGGCAATGCTAAGGAGTGGTAGGCTCGCATGGTGCTCAAGCGTCGTAGCGCCTACGACCGGGACGATCCGGCCGTAGCAGGCTTTGAGGATTCGGACCTCGATGTGTCGCAGGATTCCGTGGAAAACGGGGCTGCTGGCGCCTCCCAGGAGGAGCAGCCGCGCGATCCCGCGCACGTCCTCTTCGGCGAGCAGCTGGTTGCTCGCGGGCTCATCAGCCAGACCCAGCTCGGCGAGGCGCTGCTGCAGCAGGAGGCATCCGGCAAGCGGCTCGGCAACCTGCTCGTCGAGCTCGGCGTCCTCGACGACCGCGACCTCGCACGCGAGCTCGCCGGACTGTTCGGCATGCCGCTCGCCGACCTGAGCCAGGTCGATCCCGAGGCCAGTGCCCTGCAGCTCGTGCCCGAGGCCGTCGCCCGCACGAGCAACGTGCTGCCGCTGCGCCTGCACAGCGGGCGCCTCGAGGTCGTCGTGGCCGATCCGCTCGACGCCGAGGCGATCGAGGCGGTGCGCGCCGCCGCCGGGCGCGATGTCGCGGTCTACGTCGCGTCGGCATCGGACATCAGCCGCGCGATCCAGACCTCGTACCAGTCGCTCGTCAACGTCGAGGGGCTCGTCGAGCAGTTCGAGGCGATCGACGCCCTGCGCCGCGCCGCGGCGACCGTCTCCGCCGCGGCCGACGACGACGACGCGCCGGTCGTCCAGCTCGTGACGCAGATCATGGCCCAGGGCCTGCGCGATCGCGCGTCGGACGTGCACATCGAGCCGCAGGGCGATCGCGTGCGCATCCGCTTCCGCATCGACGGCGCCCTGCACGACGTGCTCGCGCTGCCCTCCGCGATGGGTCCGGCGGTCGTCAGCCGGCTGAAGATCATGGCGAAGATGAACATCGCCGATCGCCGGCGCTCGCAGGACGGGCAGGTGGCGCTCACGATCGACGCTCGCGAGATCGACGTGCGGATCAACACCTGCCCGACGATGTGGGGCGAGAAGGCCGTCCTGCGGATCCTCGATCGCAGCCGCGTGCTGTTTCGCCTCGAGGAGCTCGGGATGCGGCCCGACACGCACGATCTCTTCACCAAGCTCGTGCGCGCGCCGTTCGGCATGGTCGTGTGTGCGGGGCCGACCGGCAGCGGCAAGACGACGACGCTCTACGCCACGCTCGGCGAGGTCAACCAGACCGAGCGCAACGTCACCACGATCGAGGACCCGGTCGAGTACATCTTCCCGTCGCTCACGCAGATCCAGATCAACGAGCAGTCCGGGCTGACGTTCGCCAACGGGCTGCGCGCGATCCTGCGCCAGGACCCCGACGTGATCCTCGTCGGCGAGATCCGCGACTCGGACACCGCTCGCATCGCGATCGAGTCCGCGCTGACCGGCCACCTCGTGCTGTCGTCGCTGCACGCGACGGATGCCTGCTCGGCGCTGCAGCGCCTCGTCGACATGGGAATCGAGCCGTTCCTCGTCGCGTCGACGGTGACGGGGATGGCGAGCCAGCGCCTGTTCCGGCGCATCTGCGACCAGTGCAAGGTCGAGTACGACCCCGGCGTCGAGGAGATCGCGTTCTACGAGGCGAACGCCGGTCCGGGCGCCGCGCCGATCGAGCGCCTCGCGCACGGCCAGGGATGCAACTTCTGCTCGCACACGGGATACCGCGACCGCGTCGGCGTGTTCGAGCTCGTGCGGATGACCGACCGCATCAAGCGGCTGCTCGTCGCGCAGGCGTCGGTCGACGACCTGCGCGCGGCCGCGGAGGAGGAGGGCACGCGATCGCTGGTGCAGGAGGCACTCGGTCTCGTGGGGGGTGGGGTCACGACGATCGGGGAGATCATGCGCAATGTCTACGGTCACTGATCCCGGCCTCCCCGCGGAGTCTCCGCCGCCGCCCCCCGGCCAGCCGTCGCTGAGGGATCGCCTCGCCGAGCGCGGTCGCCGGCTCGGCGAGGTCGAGATCACGACCAAGAAGGTCAAGCCGATTCACCTGATGAACTTCTGCCGGTACCTGTCGGTGTTCCTGACAGCCGGCGTGCCGATCCTCGAGGCGCTGGAGATCATCCGCTCCGACACGCCGGACAAGAAGCTCAAGCGCACGATCGCCGACATCTCCCTCGCGCTGCGCGCGGGCGACAACCTGTCGACGGCAGTCGCCGCGCACGAGAAGGCGTTCCCGCCGTTCTTCGTGAGCATGCTCGGGTCGGCGGAGGAGACCGGTCAGCTCGCGCCGGTGCTCGGCCAGATCGCGGCGTACATCGAGCGCGACATCGAGGCCAAGCGCAAGGTGAAGAGCGCGCTGATCTACCCGGGGGTCGTCGTCGTGCTGGCGATCGTCGCGATCGGCGTGCTCGTCGGGTTCGTGCTTCCGCGGTTCGTCACCTTCTTCAAGGAGTTCAACGCGAAGCTGCCGCTGCCGACGCGGATGCTGATCGCGGTCAGCGAGTTCTCCGTGAACTACGGGCTGTTCGTCGCGATCGGCATCGTGGTGATCGCGGGGGGGATCGGCGTCGCGGCCGTGCGTCCGAAGGGGCGGATGGTGATCGACCGCACGATGCTGCGCATGCCGATCGTCGCGAAGGTCGTGACGTTCGCGGTCGTCGAGCGGTTCTGCCGGATCCTCAGCTCGATGGTGCAGGCGGGCGTGCCGCTGCCGGTCGCGCTGGACCTCGCCGCGACGGGCGCCAGCAACCGCGCGTTCGGCGCGAAGCTCGCGATCGCGCGGCGGGCGATGATCGAAGGGGCCGGGTTGCACGGTCCACTCGCCGCGAGCGGGATGTTCCCGCCGGCCGCGGTGCAGATGATGCGCGTGGGGGAGGAGACGGGAACGCTCGAGGAGCGCCTCGACGAGATCTCGACCTTCTACGGCAAGGAGCTCGAGTACCGGCTCAAGCGCCTGACCGACCTGCTCGAGCCGGCTGCGGTGATCGTCTCGGGCGTGCTGGTCGGGTTCGTCGCGGTCGGGATCATCTCGGCGATCTACGGGGTCTTCCGGGGGACGAACCTGAAGTGACGCGCTCGCTGCCAAGCGTGCGCGGGTGGTCTCGGCGGCGGCCGGGATCGGAGTCGCGGCTGCCGTCGCGATCGCAGTGGCGGTCGCGGTCGCGGTCGCGGTCGGGGGAGTCGGGCGAGACGCTGATCGAGCTCGTCGTGTCGGTGACGATCCTCGGCGCGGTGATCGCGGTGGTGATCGGAGCGCTGACGTCGATCGTGGCAAGCGCCCAGGGCCAGCGGACCGACGCGAAGGCGCAGGCAGTGCTGACGAGCTTCGCGGAGCGGGCGAAGGCCACGCCGCTGATCCCGTGCGCGACGCCCGCGGAGTACAACGCGCGCCTCGCCGACCCGACCGACTCGCCGACGTACAAGGCGGCGGTGACGAAGGTCGCCTGGTGGGACGGAGCGGCCTACACGTCGAACCAGACCACGCTCACGGCGGCCGTCGACGGCCAGACCTCGACGACGACGGTCCAGGTCGCTCCGCTCGTGGCGCCCGCCGCCTTCCCGGCGCCACCGTTCACCATCAAGGTCGGTGGTGACGGCAGCCCGGAGGCGATGAAGGTCACCGCGGTGGCTGGGAGCACGCTCACGGTCGCGCGTCAGGCCCCCGCGACGGCCCACGCGGTGGATGAACCCGTCACGGTCTGCGCGCCCGACTCGAACCACTTCAACCTCCAGCTGCTGGACGTCGCGATCGTCGGTCCGTCGACCGGGATCGCCGGCAAGGCAGGTGCCTACGGGTCGACGATCTCCGTCAGCAAGCGCGGACCGCTGCTGATCCCGACGATCACCACGATCGGCGGCACGGGCGGGGTGGGAGACGCGCCGCCGCGCGTCGTCGCGGGTACGACCATCAACGACGCCGCAGCGCTCACGTACGCCGGCACGGCGCCCTCCGGGGTGAAGCCGACCGGGACGATGACGTTCCAGCTCTTTCCCCCGCTGGACACGACGTGCATGGGCGCGCCGGTGTTCACCAGCACTGTGACGGTGAACGGCTTCTCCCCCGACGGTGATCCGTACATCTCAGGCAACGACATCGCGTTCCTGAACGGGGTTGCCGTCGATCCCGATGACCAGGTACCAAAGGTCTTTCACTGGACGGTCTCCTACAGCGGAGATGCCGCGTTCCAGGGCGCGAGCAGCGTGTGTGGCGCCGACGGTCAGGCGGTCGACATCGAGAAGGCGAAGCCGACGTTGACGGGCACGGCCTCCGACCAGACGGCGAGCGTCGACGAGATCGGCACCGACAGCGCGACGCTCACGGGCGCCGTGGGTCCCGACCCGACGAACGCCGATCCTCCGGTCCCGACGCCCACGGGCAAGATCACGTTCGCGTTGTTCGGCCCGGACGCGCCGGTCTGCGCCGGCACGCCCCTGTATCCGCCGGTCGCCGACCCACCAACCGATCCACCGGCGGACACGGTCGGACCGGGCACCGACCCGTACACCCTTCCGGACCCGCCGCCGGATCACCCGAAGTTCCTCGCGGCCGGGACGTATCACTGGGTCGCGACGTACTCGGGCGACGCCAACAACGAATCCGTGTCGACGGACTGCGCCGACCCCGCTCAGACGGTCACGGTCACCGACGGGTCGTCCACGCCACCGCCACCGCCGACCCCGCCCCCGGCGGATCCGCCACCCGGCCCGCCGAGCGATCCATGAGGCCCTCACGCGAACACGGGTTCACGCTCGTCGAGTTGCTGGTGGCGATCACGCTCGCGTCGATCATCGCGGGCGTCGTGGGGCAGGCGGTTGTCATCGGCCTGAAGACGACGACCGCCACGGCGACGACGTTCGCCGACGCCAGCGACGCACGCGCGCTGACGTCGCACCTGACGACCGACATCCAGGGCGCCGCTCGCATCGGCACGACGTCGCCGCCCTGCGCCACGGCGCTTCCCACAGACCACGTCCCGGCGCTGTGGACGCAGGACGACGGCGGCGCCGTCGAGATCTACGTCGTCACGCGTACCCCCGCCGACCCCGGCACGGGCACGGCCGCCTTCAGCCAGCTCTCGAGGCAGGGCTGCGACGGCCAGCCGGTGACGCTCGCCGAGTGGCCGGGTGCCACCGCATCGCCGACGGTCGTGTGCGACGGCCAGGCCAACTGCGGGGGCGTGGCCCATCTGACGACGGATCCCCTCGCGGCGGCGGCCACCCAGTTCGACGTCGATGACGCGACCGGGTTCCCCGATCCGAATGCCGGCGCCACGCCGCAGCCCTACGAGATCACCGTGGACAAGACCGAGGCGATGACCGTCACGAAGCTCGCGGGCAAGACGCTGACCGTCTCGCGTCCGTCCGGCATCGCGCACGCCGGTGGGGCCGCGGGCGCGATCGTCACCTACCTCCCCGCGAGCGTCGCCATCACCGTGCCGCGGTCGTCGAGCGCGGTCTGCACGCACGACCCGTGCGACGCGAGCGACGACTTCAACCTCACGGTCACGACGGGCGCGTCATGACGAAGCGCACCAACGAGGACGGCGCCATGCTCATCATCGTGCTGTTCTTCGCGACGACGATCGCGCTGATCGTGGTCAGCCTCGCCACGCTCGCCTTCACATCGACGAAGACGGCGAAGGTCTACACCGACAGGGGGAAGCTGGTGAACGCACTCGACAGCGGGGTCCAGGCGGCGATCGAGAACGCACGCCTGCACGACACCGCGCCCGCCTGTCCGGATGACCCGTCCGATGACGTGAAGCTCCCCGACGTCAACGGCTTCGGGGTCGCCGTCACCTGCGCCGGGACCGCCGGACAGCACGCGGTGCTCACCTTCGAGGCGACCGCCGTGTGTCCCGCCCCGCCGGCCGACCAGCCCTCGGTCGGGATCACCACCATCGCGGACTTCTCGACGATCGGCAGCGGCTCGGACCCGCCCCGCATCGCCCGCGTGGCATCTCGCAAGCTCAACACGAATGCGTGTACTTCATGACAGATCACGAACATGACGACTCACAGGTCACTCAAGTGCTTCCGACGGCGCTCCTCGACGATGTCGGCGGCATGCTCGCGCGCACGGACATCCCGCCGCTCGTCGACGCCTGCCTCGACGCGCTGTGGAACGCGCAGGGGACCGACCTGATCCTCACCGCCGGTGCGCCGCCGCTCCTGCGCATCGACGGGCAGCTGCTGCCGGCGCCCGGCCACCCCGTGCTCGACGGCGATCAGACCGCCGCGGTCATCGGCGAGCTGATGGGCGACGCGATGGCATCGCGGTTCGTGGTCGAGAAGCAGATCGACTTCGCCTTCAGCTGGCGCGACCAGGCGCGGCTGCGCGGCAACGCGTTCATGCAGAAGGGCACCGCCGCGCTCGCGCTGCGGATGCTGACGCTGCAGATCCCGTCGATGGAGCTGCTCGGCCTGCCCGAGGCGGTCCGCGCCTGGACCGACCTGCCCCGCGGGCTCGTCCTCGTGACGGGACCGACCGGCAGCGGCAAGTCGACCACGCTCGCGGCGATGATCGATCACATCAACACGTATCAGTCACGACATATCGTGACGATCGAGGACCCGATCGAGTACTACCACTTCCACAAACGTGGAGCGGTGAACCAGCGCGAGGTCGGCTCTGACACCAACTCGTTCGCCGACGGCCTGCGCGCCGTGCTGCGCGAGGACCCCGACGTCCTGCTGATCGGCGAGATGCGCGACCCGGAGAGCATCCAGGCGGCGCTCACCATCGCGGAGACCGGCCACCTCGTGTTCGCGACCCTGCACACGAACGACACCGGGCAGACGTTCGACCGCATCGTCGACGTGTTCCCGGCCGAGCGCCAGCCGCAGATCAAGCTGCAGCTCGCGCACACGCTCGCCGGCGTCCTGCATCAGCTGCTGATCCCGCGCATCGGCGGGGGCCGCGTCGCCGCGTTCGACGTGCTCAACGCGACCCAGGCCGTGCGCAACCTCGTGCGCGAGGGCAAGACCCGGCAGATCCGCAACGTCGTCTCTACCGGCCAGCGCGAGGGGATGCAGACGCTCGAGTCCTCGCTCAGCGATCTCGTGCTCGCGGACGTCATCACCTACGAGGAGGCGCTCGTACACAGCCTGTACCCCGACGAGGTCGTGCGCCCCGCCCCGCCGCCGCCCATCTTCGTCCCGCCGGCGAACGGGCAGCGCCAGTGAGCAGCAGCGGGCGGTCGGGCGCCACCAGCGCCCCCGCCCGTCGCGCGCCGAAGCCGAGCACGCTCGCGTTCACACCCGCGACGCCGTCATGACCGACGCGCCGATCGACCGCTTCCGGCCGGTCCCCCGACCCGATCGGTCCGCCCCGGCGCCGTACCCGGGGTCCACTCCGGCCGCGGCGCCGCCCGCGACCGGCGGCCGCTTCGTGCCCGTCGATCGCACCCCGGTGCGAGCCCCGGCGCCCGATCCCCGGCAGCAACCCGGGCCGCCGCCGCTGGACCCCAACGCCGTCGTGCGCGCGCGAGCGGTCGCGCTCGTCATCGACGGCCTCCTCGTCGCGCCGGCGATCGAGCTGCTGCTGTGGGCGTTCGGCCTGCGCCCCGACGGCCTGCGCCTCGACGGCCTGCGAACCGACGGCCTGCGACACGACGGCCTGCCATCGGCGACTTACCTGATCGCACTGCTCGCCGCGCCCTTCGTGTACTTCGTCGTGTGCGAGACGCTGTGGGGCCGGACGATCGGCAAGCGCGCGCTGGGCATCCGCGTGGTCGCCCGCGACGGAAGCCGCGCGCGCGTCGGCGCGATCGTCGTGCGCAACCTGCTGCGCTACGTCGACGCCGTGCCGCTGCTCTACACCTCGGGGCTGATCTCGATGATGCGCACGGGGCGCGGCCGGCGCCAGCGCATCGGCGACGTCGTGGCCGGGACGATCGTGGTCGCCGCTCCGCACGTCGCGGACAAGCGCACGCCGGGCTGGCTGCTGCCGACGGCCACGATCCTGAGCACGCTCGTGGCGATCGCGTTCACCGCCGGCCTGTTCTTCGATCGCTCGCGGCTCACCGCCGGCCACGAGCTCGCCACCCCGAACGCGATCGGGTTCTCGGACGCCACGAGCCAGGCCCCCAGGCCGGGACGCTGGACGGCCGTCGGCACGACCACCGTCTCGGTCGGCTACGCGGACGACGCCCCGGGGTCGCGGATCGTGCGCGGCTGGACGATCCGGCGCGGCTGCCGCGCGGGAGCGTGCTCGTACGTCCTCGTCCGTCGCTTCGCCGAGGGGCCGCCGGCGGCCGGGACGCTGCAACCTGCGAGCGACGGCTGGCACGTGACGTTCCCCCCTCGCAGCTCGCAATGCGGAGGCAGCGACAGGCAGCCGATCCTCTGGGACCAGCACTCGACGATGGTGCTCGAGTTCACCGACGGCGGCCGCTCGCTGCGCGCCAACGAGCGCGCCATCTCCTACGAGCCGCGCTGCGGGGTCGGCGCCTCCCGGGTCAGCTGGACCGCGGCACGCGGCTGAGGAGCAGGGTGATCGCTCGCACGACGTGCAACCGCCCCGGGCCGTCAGTCCCACGGCTCCGGCAGCCGGATGCGCGCGCTGTCGCCGTTCTCCTCGAACGCCCCAGTCGCCTCCAGCATCCGTTGCGCATGTGGCCTGCTCGACCAGTCGACCATCGCCGAATAGCGGTGGGCGAAGTCCAGCGCGCGAACGAGCCCGGCGGCGCGGTCGTTGTGCGACAGGCCCGACAACGCGCTGAGATAGTTCTGGCGGTAGCCGGTGGGCACCACGATCCGCTGTTGCCCGGCCGCAGTCAGCTCCGCGTTCATGAAGACGCGCGCGATGCGACCGTTGCCGTCGGCGAACGGGTGGATCTCCGTGATCAGGAACATGATGAAGACGGCTCTCGTAAGACCGTCGGGGAGCCCGAGATAGAAGCGAAAGCCTTCGCGAAGCGTCCCGAGCACGAGCTTGCGGTCGACGAAGGTCGTACCTCCGGCCTGGTTGTTCTCCGTCTTGAACTCCCCCGGGTTCACTTCGGGGCGGCCGGTCAGCATGATGCGGTGCCGTAGTCGCAGGAGCTCGATCAGCTCATCGCTCGTGTGCGGCGATGAGGCATCCGTCGCCGGCGGGTGGATGAGCTGGAACGTGCCCTGGATGTCACGCGCGTCGTCGGGTCGCTGGGTGGGGACGATGCCGTGGAAGACGATGTCCGCCGCCTCTTGCACCGTGAAGCGCGTGCCCTCGATGTAGTTCGAGAAATACGCCTCGTAGAACGCGAATACCGCCGGATCGTCGGAGGGTCTGGCGGATCGCTCGACGGGCGCCTGCGCGAGCAGCGCACGGTGCAGCAGCGAGAAGAGCTCGATCCGACGATCGTCGAACGGGAATCCGGCACGCATCGCCTGGGCCACACGCGATTGCAGCGGAGCGGTCTTCGTGCCGAAGAGGCCACCGATGATGCGGTGAGTGAGTGTTCGTCGTTACGATCCCGCGAGCGATCCGCCGGACGGTTCCGCGGTCGACGGCCCGTCGCAGGGCGGCGCTGTTCTCGCGCGTCGCAAAGACGATCTCGCCAGTCGGACAAGCTGCTCGTAGCGTCCGGCATGACCGTGCGATCCTACGACAAGCTGCATATAAGGGGCTGAAAACGACGACAAGCGGCAGATAAGGCCCTGGACCGCGGTATGCGGCCGAGCGCGGCCGTCAGCGCATGCCCAAGCCCTCGCCGGGCTGCCCGCGATGACCTACAAGTGCATTGCTGCCGACCTGCCGAGGCGGATCACCGCGCTGACGATGCCGCCCGCCGCCGGCCTGGTCAGCGAGATCTGCACCATGGTTGCCGACGTGATCAGGGCGATCGTCGCGTAGGCCGTGGGTCCGCTGTTGGTCTGGTCGAGGTACGCGATCTCCCACGGACCGCTCACGCGCTGAGGACTCGCGCCGGTCAGCGTGCGTAGATCGTGCTCGACGGGGGCGTCGCCTTCAGCGCCATGACGGCGATGGCGCCGAACTCGGAGATGGACCGTCCCTCGGGGGTGTAGCCACACAGCGGTGCGCCCTGCGCCTTGACGGCCACTCCAAGTGCTGCCGACGCATCACGAGTCGACAGCACGTTGCAAGCTCCGACGGACGCCGGCGAGACGCCGGCTCGTCGAGCTGCCGCTGCCGCCTGCGCAGCACTCAGCACCTTGAATGGCTTGCCCTTGTACGGAACCGTCCCGGGTGTGATCCCGGCCTTCCGTGCCTGCGCCGCGGACGACGTCGACGTCGTGGGGAGCGTCGCGGTCACGATGCCCATCGCTGTCGAGGCCTTGTTGCCATCACCCCCGCAGGAGGCAACGCACATGCCTGTGAGCAGCGCCGCCGTGGCATCTGCCGTGCGGTGCAAGATGTGCAACATGTCTCCTTCGAGCGTCGAGTCCGCTCGTCGTAGAGGTGACACACGGACTGCCGTCAGCGCACGCCGAAGCCCTCGCCGCTCGTCAGCCGCCCGATGTCCGCGTGCAGGCCGACGATGAACAGGAACGCGACGAGCGCGAAGCCGACCACTGTCGAGTACTCGACGATGCGAAACGAGATCGGCCGGCCGCGCAGCTTCTCGGCCACTGCCCAGAAGATGTGACCGCCGTCGAGGGGCAGCACGGGGAACAGGTTCACGATCCCCAGTGACAAGGAGATCACCGCGAGCAGCGTGATCGCCCGCACGACGTCGAAGCGAAACGACTCGCGCACGACCTCGTAGGAGCCGACGATCCCCGACACCTGGCGGCGCGCGCTGGCGTCGTAGAACAGGCGCACGATCCCGTGGACGGTCGTGCTCGCGATCGTCCACATCGTCGACAGGCCGCGCGACGCCGCCGACCCCACGCCGACGCCGAACTGCCGCGATTCGAACTGCAGGCCCATCAGCGGGCGCCGCAGCTGTGCGTCGTAGCGCGGCGTCACGGTGACCGCGCGCCGGTGCCCGCCGCGCAGGACCTCGAGGCGGACGGGCGTCGTCGCGCGGCAGCCGGCGGTCCTCGCGCCACCGGCGCAGGCGTGCCGCGACACGGTCTGCTGCACGCGGTCCACGCGGCGCTGCGACGCGTCGGGACCGAGGCCCGGCGCCCCGGCCGCCCGTCCGTCGACCGAGACGATCTCGTCGCCGGCATGCAGCCGGCCGACCGCGGCCGAGTCGCGTGTCACGCTGCCGACGACCGGCACCGTCGCGCTCACGCCGTCGATCGCGACGAGCGCCCACAGGATCGCGAACGCCAGCACGATGTTCACCACGGGCCCGGCCACGATCACCACGACGCGCTTCCACACGGCCTGGCGGTAGTAGGCGCGGTGCTCGAGCTCCGGCGCGATCTTCTCGCGCGGGCTCATGCCGGTGATCTTCACGTAGCCGCCGAGCGGGATGCAGCCGATCCCGTATTCGGTCTCGCCGCGGCGGAACTTCAGCAGCAGCGGCGGGAAGAACAGCGCGAAGCGCTCGACGCGCATCCCGACCGCCTTCGCCGCGCAGTAGTGCCCCGCCTCGTGCAGGATCACGAGCACCGCGAAGCCCGCGAAGGCGAGGACGTACGAGAGCACGGGGGGCTAGGCGGACGGCATCGGGAGGGTCCGGGATGATGGCAGTCGTGGGCTCGAGCCAGGCTGGTAGACAGGCCGTGCCACCAACCAGCGGTGGATCCGCGACCTCACGACGGCGGATCCGTCGGATCTATCGTGGTGGTTCTGCGAGACTGTCGTGGTGGGTTTGTCGGGCGTTCCAGTTAGGCTTGGTTGATGTCTCAAGTGCCACTCGTCGCCAGACACGCTCAACGCGCCATCGAGGCGGCCTTGGCTGATACTCGCGTCGTCGTCGTGCTGGGCGCCCGACAGGTCGGCAAGAGCACCCTGCTCGAACAGGTCTCAGCCGCCGAGGGAGCCGGCCGCGAGGTGCTGACGCTCGACGACCAGGCAGTCCGCTCCGCCGCAACAATCGACCCGGCGGGGTTCATCGCGACGCTCGACACTCCGGTCGCGATCGACGAGATCCAACGCGTCCCGGAGCTGATGACCGAGATCAAGCTTCGGGTCGACCGCGACAACACGCCCGGGCAGTTCGCGATCACCGGGTCGGCCAACCTCCTCGACATGAAGCAGGTCAAGGACAGCCTCGCCGGTCGCGCCGAGTATCTACGCCTGCACCCGTTCAGCCAAGGCGAACTACTGGGGCACCGCGAGTCCTTCATCCCCGGCCTGACCAGCGGCAGCTTCCCCAGCGTCTACGACGCTCCCGTGGGCCGCAAGGCGCACGCCGACATCCTCGCCAGAGGCGGATACCCGGCGATCCAGAGACGCACCCCCCACAGGCGACCGCAGTTCTTCGAAAGCTACGTCGAAGGGATTCTGGACCGAGACCTGGCCGGCCTCGGCGACGTCGCCGACCGCGCCGTCGTGGCCCGGCTCCTGCGAGCGATCGGCGCGACCTCGGCAGCCGAGCTCAACATCGAGCGGCTCAGCAGCTCATTGAGGACCCCGGCGACAACGATCCGCCGCCACATCGAGCTCCTGGAACTGCTGTTCCTGATCCGGCGTGTCCCGGCGTGGAGCAACAACCTCCTGGCACGATCGATCAAGCGGCCCAAGGTCCACGTCGCCGACACGGGCCTCCTGGCCTACCTGGTCGGCGCCAATGAACGCCGGATCGAAACCGACCTTGAGCTCGGCGGGATGTTCTACGAGACCTTCGTGGCGATGGAACTGTACCGCCAGATCTCGTGGCTGGACGACCGCCCGCAGCTCTTTCACTTCCGCGACCGCGATCAACGCGGAGTCGACATCGTCATCGAGCACCGCGACGGCTCCGTCTGCGCCGTGGAGGTCAAGGCCGCGGCGACCGTCCACGAACGCGACTTCCGTGGGCTGAACCACCTCAAGGACAAGCTTGGCAGCGAGTTCAAGGCCGGTGTCCTGCTCTACACCGGCGCTAACACCGTCTCCTTCGGCGACCGCCTCGCAGCCGTCCCGCTTTCAGGGCTCTGGGCACCCTGACCGCGAGCACCGGAAGATCGTTCAGTGGGCGGGCGTCGCTATTATTCGCCACTCGCGAAGGCGAGGATGTACGACACGTGTTTGAGTCTAGGTGGCGACCTGCGCCGGCCCCTGCTACTCCGTCGGGGTCCCAGCGTCGCGCGGTCGGCGAGCGAGGCGGCGAACGCCCTCTCCTCGGCTTCGATCTGCTCGCGGGTGCGTGCCTGGGTCCGATCGCCCTCGCCATCGGGGAGCGCATCGAGCCGCTTTTCGAGGTCGTCACGAAGGATGTCGAAGCTCTCGGCCATGCGCCGAAGTCTAGGATCTTGACGGCTGCAAGCCAGTCCACGCTACGCGTGTCGCACGGGCGATCACCGTCACCGCCCGCGCTACGATGGCAGCAACCGACTCCTCAGCGATTCGCGTCCCGGCTGCGTCCATATCGGTGACCGACGCGGTCTCGCGTGCCGCAGATGAGGACTCCGCTCAGCAGCGCGAGCGCGTCCGCACCTACGTCGCGCGGATGCGAGTCGAGCACGGGGTCGAGCCCGATCCAGAGTTGCTCGACCGGTTGCGCGCCGGCACAGCCAAGTGCGAAGAGGCGTCACGATCCTGACGTCGGACGCCGGAGACATCGCGGCGTTGGTCGGTCAGACCGGGAGGTCGAACATCGCCGTCGCACCAATCGACCGCCCGTAGGCGGGTGCCTCCGGGCGAGGACGTACGAGAGCAACTGGATCTAGGCCGAGGGCATCGGAGGACCGCAGCCGGCTGATGGCGTACGCAGGCGCCAGCGGCGGATTCCTAAGGAACTCTTACGCAGGCTCGTCGCGATCTCCGGCACACTCCTGCCAGGGACTCCGACGTGTGAGCAAAGGACCAGCATGAAGCCGAAGAGGATCGTCGTCATCGCCGTGAGCGGCACGCTGCTCGCGGGTGGAACCGGAGCGGCGCTGGCCGCCGTGACGCAGAGCAACGGCTCGAAGAACCAGCAGGCGGTTCTCGCCGACGCCGCGCAGCGCCTCGGCACGACGCCGGACAAGCTGCACGACGCGCTCGCGGCCGCGCAGGACGCCCAGCTCGACCAGCAGGTCAAGGACGGCAAGCTCACGCAGCAGCAGGCGGACGCGATCAAGGCGCAGCGCAAGCAGACCGGCCAGGTGCTCGGCGGCGGCGGCGGATTCGGCGGCGGTCCGCGCGGCGCCGGTCCCAAGGGCTTCGGCGGACCGGGCCACGGGTTCCGCGGCGGCGGTCGCGGCTTCGGCGGCGGCTTCGGGATGGGCGGGGGGATGGATCTCGCGAAGGCCCTCGGCCTCACGCAGAAGCAGCTCGGCGATCAGCTGCGCGGCGGCAAGAGCCTCGCCGACATCGCCAAGGCGCAGGGCAAGTCGCTCGACGACGTGCGCACCGCGCTGAAGGCCGACGCGAAGACGCGCAGCGACGCGGCGGTCAAGGCCGGCAAGCTCACGCAGGCGCAGGCCGACAAGTTCCTCGCCGGCATGGACAAGGGCATCGACCTGATCGGCACGACGCCGAAGATGGGTCCCGGCGCGAAGGGCATGGGCGGCGGCCCGGGCTTCTTCTTCCATCGCGGCGGACCGCACAACGGCAACGGCAAGCCCGGCGCCAAGCCGGCCACCCCGCCGAGCACGGGCACGAGCACCTCCACCACCCCACAGGCGACGACTCCCCCGCCGAGCACCACGACCACCACCACGCCGAGCACGACGACCACGCCGTAGCCCGCGCGCGCCGGGGCGCCCAGCCGCCCCGGCGTCACACAGCGTGCGAGCTGACCATCGCACGGTCGACGGCGCGCCGCCGGCCGACGACCGAGGTCCTCAGACGCCCGTCCTGGTGATCGCCGGAGGCTTGCGCGGCCGGTGGGCGATCGGGGGCGCCGGGCCGTATCCGCTGCCCGTGAGTCCCCGGCTACCGGCGCTGTTGCCGTCGAGCAGGCTGTAGAGGAACAGCTTCGCGGCGTCGAGGTGCGTCGCGCCGACGACGATCGCCGCGCTGTACTCGACGTTCGGTATCTGCGCCGCCGGGGGCATGCCGACCTCGTAGATCGGCCGCTTCTGCTTGCAGCATGCCGCGTGCGCGTCGGAGCCGTAGACGAAGCCGGCGTCGACCTTGCCGCTCTTGACGTCCGCGATGATCGCGGCGGCGCTGGGCTCATGCACGCGCACGTTGGCGAGGATCGCCCGGCGCTCGCCGGCGGGCAGGTGGTCGATCGCGCGTCGCGCGTCGCGGCCCACACGAGACGTCGGCGTCCCCAGAGCCAGGCGCACGCCCGCGTGCTCGAAGTCCGGGAAGTGCGCGAGCCGCGCCTCGGTGCTGCGCTTGGCGAGGGAGATCTGGTCGGGCGCGACGCTCGTGAAGCGGATCGGCTCCTGCACGAGGCCGGCGGTGTACATGGCGTCCAGCACCGCGGCGCTGCCCGCGAACACGTCCGGCCTCGCCCCCTTGCGGATCCGCGCGGCGAGCGCCGTCGACGCACCATAGGTGAACGTGCCGTCCATCTGCGCGTTGAACACATTGCCCATCCACGGCAGCGAGCGGCTCTGCTGCGCTCTCACGTTCGCCGACTGCGCATGGGTGAACGGCACCTTCAGCGCCGTGTCGGCGAACACGATCGGCTCCGAGCTGGAAGCGGCCGCGCCGCCACCACCACCGCCGCCCCCGCCGCAGCTCGCGACCCCGGCGACGATCGCCGCCACGAGCAGCACCCCGACGCCGATCACCGCGGCGGCGCGCGGCCGCCGGTCCAGCGACGCGAACGACCCGAACGACACCCGGGGAGGCTGACTCACGCGGGTCCGCTTGGCGGCAGCCCGAATCCCTGGCTGTCCAGCGCGTCCCGGCCCGCGCCCGACAGCAGCCCGAGGATGAACGCCTTCGCCTGGTCGGGGTGCTTCGTGCCCTTCACGATCGTGATGCCGTACTGGACGACCGGCTGCAGCGCGTCCGGCAGGTGGATCGCCTGAAGCGCGCCGTTCGTCGCGTGTACGTCGGTGATGTAGAGGAAGCCGGCGTCGACGGCTCCCTGCGTCAGCTTGCCGACGATCCCGGTGACGTCGGGCTCCTGCGATCGCACGTTGGCCATGATCGCTTTGCGGTCGCGCGGAGCGAGCTTGGCCAGCGTCGTGATGGTGTAGTTGCCGACCGGCACCGTGCTGGTCCCGATCGCGAGCTTCACGCCCGGCTTCTCGATGTCCTTCAGCGACTTGATCTTCGTGTTGCCCTTGCGCGTGGCGAGCACGAGCTCGTTGGAGGCGAACCGCAGCGGCTCGCCGACGAGGTTGTTGACCGCGTACAGCCTGTCGGGAAGCGTCGTGTTCGCGGCCGCGTAGACGTCCGGCCTGACGCCGGCGATGATCTGCGCGGCGAGCGTGTCCGAGCCGGCGAACGAGAACCGCACGCTGGCGTCCGGGAACACCTTGCCGTACTGCGTGAAGGCCGTCTGCAGCGACGCCGCGGCCGAGACGACGAGCTGTGGCCTCGAGCCGCTGCCCGAGCCGCTTCCGCCACCGCCGCAGCCTCCGACCAGGATCGCCGTCACGAGCAGCATGACCAGCACCGGCGTCCGTCTCATGTCCCGTCGCCTCCCGTCCGTCTCCCGCCGCATCATGCACTAGCATCTCATAGGCACGCCGAGCGCGGCTGCACTGGGGCGTCGTCGCGTGCCTGCGACGCACCGGGTCCGTAAGCTATCAGCGAGGGGGGACCGTGATGCCGAGCCGTTCGCACCTGCCGGTTCGTCGCGCGAAGTTCCGCGCGAGCATCGTAGCCGTCTGCGGCTTGGCGGCCGCGATGACGGTGGTCAGCGGCTGCGGCTCCGACAAGGGCAAGTCCGCGTCGAAGCCGACCGGCTCGATCTCCGTCTACGCCGCCAGCTCGCTCCAGGGGCCGTTCGAGGCGATTGGCAAGCGCTTCGAGTCCGCGAACTCCGGCGTCAAGGTGAACTTCAGGTTCGGCGCTTCGGAGGCGCTGTTCAAGCTGGTCGATCCGCGCAGCCGGCATGCGAGGGGCGTGGCCGACGTGTTCGCGACGTCCGACCCGGTCGTGATCCACGGGCTGAGCGGCAACGACGAGTCGCACGGAAATGACGAGGTCACCGGAAATGCGAACAGCGACACCATCTTCGTGAACGACGCGCTGGAGATCGTGACCGCGCCCGGCAATCCGAAGAAGATCCTCGCGCTGTCCGATCTGGCGAAGCCCACGGTGAAGGTCGTCCTGGGATCGCGTCGCAACAAGATCGGCGTGGTCGCGCGCAACCTCCTCACCAAGAACACGGTCGCCGTACACCACGCGATCTCGGCCGCGAACGCGGCGGGCGTCGTGGACGCCGTGGCGAGCGGCAGGGCCGACGCCGGGATCGTGTATGGCAGCGACGCCGCCCCGGCCGGCAAGAAGGTGGCCGGCGTGCCGATCCCGGAGTCCCAGAACCTCGTGACCGACTACGAGGTGGCGCTGACGCTCAACGCGTCCACCAACGTGCTCGCGAAGTCCTTCATGACGTTCCTGTTCACCGGCGACTCGCGCAAGGACCTCGCGGACGGCGGGTTCCAGCCGATCTCCTGCAGCGCCTGCCAGCCCAACTTCCCGCAATAGGCGCGCCGCTTCCAGCGCCGGGCGCCCGGGTGTGCACGCGGGGCGCCGCCGGGTCCCGCGAGCCCCGCGAGCCCGCATAACCCGATAGGCAGATAATCTGTCTGCCGTGTCGCGGAGCTCGATTGCGTTTGCCGAGATCTCGATCCGCTCCCTGTCGGATGCCCCGGACGTCCGAGACCTGCTCGGATCGATCGATCGCAGGCGCGGCCGTCCGAGAGCCCGCGGCGAGCAGGCATCGCTCGTGCTCGCACGGCTCGCGGCCCGCGCGCGCTTCGACTCCACCGTCGCCGCCAACGCGACCGCGGGCGTCGCGCTCCCCGACGTGGCACGTGCCGTCGAGGTGATGCGCACCACCAGCCCGCGCTCCTACCGGGACGGCTCCGAGGGCGAGTTCGCGGGCTATCGCGATGCTCTCGATCACGTCGTTCGCGAAGCTCCCGGGCCGCTCGACGTGCCGCTGCTGGCTCAGCTGCACCGGATGCTCCTGCGCCACACGGGCGACTCCGGCGCCGGCGTGCCCGCCGGCGCCGAGAAGCAGAGGCGGCTCGCCGGCTTGCTCGGCGACTACGAGGAGGTGATCGCCGAGGGTCGACATCCGCCCCTGCTGCCGATCTGCGCGCTGGCCCACGAGCTCGTGTCGATGCGTCCGTTCGAGCGGGGCAGCGGTCGGATCGCGCGGCTGCTGACGACGCGGGAGCTGCTGCGCCACGGCTATCGCGTCGCGAAGTACGTCTCCCTCGAGCAGCGCATCTTCGAGACGCTGGGCTCGTACGAAGCCGTGCTCGCCGAGGACGGGGAGGCGCCGCGCGAGGACCCGCATGACCTCACGCCCTGGGCGCGGTACCTGCTCGGCATCGTCGACGGCGCGTGCGACAACCTCGAGCACACGATCGCGACCGGCGCGCAGCTGGCCGGCGCGACGAAGCGAGCGCAGGCGCGCGACTACATCCTCACGCAGGCGCCCGCGCGCTTTCCGCTGGGGCAGATCGACGAGGCGCTGCCCGACATCAGCAAGGCGACGATTCGCGACGCGCTCGAGCAGCTGTGCGCCGAGGGACGCGTGGCGGTCGATCGCGGGCCGGGCGCCATGTGGCGGCTGATCGCCTGAGCGGCGCTTTCCCGGCGCGCCCTCCGCTCCGCTAGGCGCGCGGCTTGGCGATCTCGATCCAGTCCAGCGAGCGTCCGCAGAGCTTCTTCGCGTCGGAAGGCGCGACGTCGAGCATCTGCGACTTCGTGCTGTCCAGCGGATCCAGGGCGACCGCCATCAGCACGATCTGCTGCCTCGCCTCCACACGATTCGGGCCGAGATCGCGGGACGTGAAGCTAACCGCGACCGTGTGCCCGCCCGCAGCGAGGTCGAGCGCCTTGATGGGCTCGTACGTCACAAGCGTCTGACGCGGGTCGTTCACGCGCCCGAGCTGATGCCCGTCCACCGCTACCTCGACGCCACGTGCGAACGCGCCGCCGATCCACACCCCGTAGTGCTGCGCGATCTTGATGTTGAACCCGAAGCGGATCGTGCCGGGGCCGCTCGGGATGACCCCGCCGACGTGCTCGTCGAGATGCCAGCTCGGCGGGATGCTCGTCGCCTGGACGGGTCGCGCGACGAGCGGCTCCCCCCGCTGGAAGGCGACGAGGACGTCGTGCTCGCGCGCCGCGAGCTTGGCGATCCGCTGCACGTCCGTGCACGTCGGCACCGACGCGGGCGCGATCGAGCAGCGCGACCCCGTGCCCTTGCTCGAGATGCCGCAGTACGGCAGCTTGTTGGCGTCGCCGCCCGGGACGTGGGCCTGCGGCACCGCGGCCAGCAGGCCGGGCGAGGCCGGGCGCTGCCACAGCTGATACCAGCGTCCCTGCCAGACGAGCCGGTAGGCCGACGGCGGGCGGCTCTGGGTGGGGGACCGGCTGGTCACGATCGAGCGAAACGACAGCAGCGTCTGGAGCGGGTACGAGTCCAGGTCGGCGAACCCCGCCGACGTGAGCGACTCCCCGCCGAGCAGCTTCACGGCAGGTCCGAAGTTGCTCGGCGCGACCGGCTCGCCGGCGCGCAGGAAGTGCGTCGCTCCGTAGCCCTCCGCCTCGTTGGACAGGGTGGGTCCTTTGCCGGCGAGCATGTTGCCGATGTGTTGGAGTTCGGCGAGGCGGGGGCGTGGTGCGAGGCGGACGTCGTGGTAGGCGAGGATGTTTGACCAGAGCACGCCGCCGGTGAGCAGGGCGCAGAGGAGGATGCCTGCT
>DATAZX010000054.1:0-15142 GCA_036271815.1 Solirubrobacteraceae bacterium | reverse complement strand
ATCGCGATGGCGAAGCGGATCGTCTCGCCGACGCCTCCGAGTCCCGCGACGACGATCGCGCCGCCGGCGGCGCGGGGCGGCGCGCAGCCCGTCCCGCCGCTCGTCGTGCGCCCGCCCGACGAGTAGCGCACCCCGCCGCACCAGCCGGCCTGGCCGGCCCGCAGGTCCGGCGCGAGCGAGACGGCGTAGGCACGCGACGCGCCGATCGCGCCCGTGAGCGGCTTGGACGGCTGCGTGGCGAGCCGCACGACCGCGGCGGTCGCGCTGCCGGCGACGGCGAGCGCCGCGACGGCGATCGCCAGGCCGCGGCCCGGCAGGCGCCGCCGGCGCGCGATCGCGGCGGTGCGCCGCGTCCGCGTCAGCCGCTCGGCGGCGTCCACGAGGTCGCGCTCGAGTCCTTCGATGAAGTCGGTCATGCCGGGTTCTCCGTTCGCTTGCGCATCGCGCTCAGGCCGCGCGACACGCGCTGGCGCACCACGCTCGGCGAGGTCCGCATCTGGGCGGCGATCTCCTCGTAGCTGCGCTCGTCGACGATCCGCGCGAGCACGGCGTCGCGCTGGTCGACGGGAAGGTCGTCGACGAGCGCGCTCACGTCGACGCCGCGCGCGACGTCCGCGATCTCCTCGACGCGCTCGAGGTCGTGGTCGGTGAGCTCGCGCGGGGCGATCCGCAGCCGGCGGCGGGCGCGATCCTCGACCTGTCCGCGGCGCGCCGCGTCGACGAGCTTGGAGGACGCCATCGCCAGCAGCCAGGCCCGCGCCGGCCCGCGGCGGTCGTCGAAGCGGTCGTGCTGCTCGAGCGCACTGGCGAAGACCTCCGCCGTGAGGTCGGCGGCGAGCTCCGGGCGGCGCGTGCGCGACAGCGTGTAGGCCAGCACCGCGCGGACGTGGCGGCGGTAGAAGAGCCCGAACGCCTCGGGCTCTGAGCGCGTCGCCGCGAGCAGCTGCGCGTCGGTGCGTTGCTCGGTGGTCATGGTCCGGATACGAGCGGCCGCGCCATGGTGTGACAATGCGCCCGTGAACGTCACCCTTCCAGACGGAACCGAGCTCGAGCTCGCCGACGGCGCGACCGGCGCCGACGCGGCCGCCGCGATCGGTGCCGGCCTCGCCCGCGCTGCGCTCGCGGTCAAGCAGAACGGCGAGCTGCGCGACCTCGCGCGCCCGCTGATCCCCGGCGCGGCGCTGGAGATCGTCACGCCGAGATCCGACGGTGCGCTCGACGTCATCCGCCACGACGCGGCGCACGTCCTCGCCGCGGCCGTGATGGAGCTCTATCCGGGCGTGAAGATCTCGATCGGACCGCCGATCGAGAACGGCTTCTACTACGACTTCGAGTTCCCGGAGGGCGTCGCGATCTCCGACGCCGACTTCCCGCGGATCGAGCAGAAGATGCGCGAGCACGTCAACGCCGACGAGCGCTTCGAGCGCGAGGACGTGACGGTCGCGCAGGCGCTCGAGCGCTTCCGCGGCGAGGGCCAGGACTACAAGGTCGAGCTGATCGAGGACCTCGTCAGCAACGCGGATCCCGCCCACCCGGTCGAGACGGTCAGCCTCTACACGAACGGCCCGTTCACCGACCTCTGCCGCGGCCCGCACGCCCCCGGCACGAAGCGCATCAAGGCCTTCAAGCTGCAATCGGTGGCCGGCGCGTACTGGCGCGGCGACGCGACCCGCCAGCAGCTGACGCGCATCTACGGCACGGCGTTCTTCTCCAAGGACGAGCTCGCGCAGCACCTCGAGCGCCTCGAGCAGGCCCGCGCGCGCGACCATCGCAAGCTCGGTAAGGAGCTCGATCTGTTCATGTTCAGCGAGCTGTCGCCGGGGTCGCCGTTCTGGCAGCCCGCCGGGATGGCGATCTGGAACGAGCTGTCGAAGCTGTGGCGCTCGGAGAACGTCGCGCGCGGCTACCGCGAGGTCAAGACGCCGATCCTCTACGACGTCGACCTGTTCAAGCAGTCCGGGCACTGGGACACGTACCGCGAGAACATGTACTTCACGGACGTCGAGGACCGGCCGATGGGCCTCAAGCCGATGAACTGCCCGGCGCACATCCAGCTCTTCAAGAACGAGCGGCGCTCCTACCGCGACCTGCCGATCCGCTACTCCGAGCAGGGCCTCGTGCACCGCCACGAGCCGTCGGGGACGCTGCACGGGCTCATGCGGGTGCGCCACATCACGCAGGACGACGCCCACATCTTCTGCACCGAGGAGCAGGTCCGCGACGAGGTCGTCGGCGCGCTGGACTTCGGCTTCTTCCTCTATGACCTGTTCGGCTTTGAGCCGCGCCTGGAGCTCTCGACGCGCCCGGCCAAGCGCGTCGGCACCGACGAGATGTGGGACCGCGCCGAGGCCGCGCTGGAGGGCGCGCTGCAGGCGCGCGGCCTGGAGTACGAGGTCAACGCCGGCGACGGCGCCTTCTACGGCCCGAAGATCGACCTGCACATGACCGACTCGATCGGCCGCTCGTGGCAGCTGGGCACCGTCCAGCTGGACTACTCGATGCCCGACCGCTTCGACCTCGCCTACACCGGCGCCGACGACGCGGAGCACGCCCCGGTCATGATCCACCGCGCGCTGCTGGGCTCCTTCGAGCGCTTCATCGGGATCCTGATCGAGCACTACGCCGGCGAGTTCCCCGTCTGGCTGACGCCGGTGCAGGCGATCGTCCTGCCGATCGCCGACCGCCACGTCGCGGCGGCGCGCCAGGTTCACGAGGCGCTGCTCGCACAGGGGCTGCGCGGCGAGGTCGACGAGCGCACCGAGTCGGTCGGGCGCAAGATCCGCGACGCCGAGCTGCGCAAGGTCCCGTACATGCTCGTCGTCGGCGACCGCGAGGCCGAGGACGGCAGCGTGGCAGTGCGTATGCACGGCGGCGGCGGCGGCGACGGCGGCAGCGAGCCGGTCGACGCGTTCGTGGAGCGCCTCGCGCGACAAACCGCACGACGTTCGTCGTGAGCACGCGTATACTGGCTGCGTTGACTCCGATCTACATCTTCATGCCGCGCACGCACTCCGCTTGACGCGCGCCCCGAAATAGTGCCGGTCCCTCGCAGGTTCGACCGGCGCCCGCCCGAGCGGGACTCGACACGGATCAACGAGCGCATTCGCGTGCCCGAGGTCCGGCTCATCGACGAGCACGGCGACCAGGTCGGCGTGATGAAGACCGACGACGCGCTGCGCTACGCGCAGGATCGCGATCTCGATCTCGTCGAGGTGGCGCCCGAGGCGCGCCCGCCCGTCTGCCGCGTGCTCGACTACTCGAAGTACAAGTACGAGCAGGCGCAGAAGCTCAAGCAGGCGCGCAAGCACCAGCAGCAGATCGTCATCCGCGAGATCAAGTTCCGGCCGAAGATCGCGGAGAACGACTACAACACGAAGAAGGGCCACGTCGAGCGCTTCCTGCGCCACAAGGACAAGGTCAAGATCACGATCATGTTCCGCGGGCGCGAGGTCACGCACCCCGAGCGCGGTGTGATGATCCTCGACCGCCTGGCCGAGGAGCTCGCCGAGCTCGCGACGATCGAGCAGCGTCCGCTGCAGGACGGCCGCAACATGACGATGATGCTCGGCCCGTCCAAGGCCGTGCTGAGCGGCGAGATCGGCGCGCTCGAGACCTCGGAGCCGGCCCCCGAGGGCGGCGACGACACGTCCGCGACGGCGACGTCCGGCGAGTCCAACGGCGCAGCCGCCGCACAGCCGACCGACGCTCAGGCACCTTCGGCCTGAGCGGTCGCCCGGCCCTCGCGCCGGGTGTCGGGCGCGGGTATCGCGCTCCGTCTGCCATACTGACGCCCTCGCTATGCCCAAGATGAAGACACATTCCGGCGCCAAGAAGCGCTTCAAGCTGACCGCCAACGGCAAGGTCAAGGCGCGCCATCCCTTCTCCAGCCACATCCTCGAGAAGAAGTCGCCGAAGAAGAAGACCGCGATGAGCCGCCCGCTGATGCTCAACGAACACGACGCGCCGCGCGTCAAGAAGCTGCTCGGAGCCAAGAGCAAGTGACCCGCGTCAAGCGTTCCGTCCACGCCCGCAAGAAGCGGCGCGCGACCCTCGAGCGGACGAAGGGCTTCCGCGGCGAGGCGAACTCGAACTACAAGCGGGCCAAGGAAGCGCTGATGAAGGCGGACGCGTACGCGTACCGCGACCGGCGCAACCGCAAGCGCGACTTCCGGCGGCTGTGGATCACCCGCATCAACGCCGCCGCGCGGCTGAACGGCATGACGTACGGAGCCTTCATCCACGGCCTCCAGGTCGCGGGCATCGAGCTCGATCGCAAGGTCCTCGCGGACATCGCCGTGCGCGATCCCGAGGCGTTCTCCCGATTCGTCGACGCCGCCCGCGAGGCGTCGGCTGCCTAACCGCTCCAAGCCGACTCAGACCACCTCACCGGGCGCCGCTTCCTCTCCAGGACGGCGCCCTTTTTCGTTCTCATGATCATCACCAGCACCCACAACGACAAGCTCAAGGAGATCCGCAAGCTCGCGCGCCGGCGCGAGCGCGACTACCGCGGGCGTTTCGTCGCCGAGGGCGAGGATCTCGTCGATGCCGCGCGGGCGGTGGGATGGGCGCCGGTGCACCTGCTCGTCGCCGCCGGCAGCGGCCTCGATGGCGAGGAGGTCGAGCAGTCGCTGCTGGACGGCGTCAGCGCCCTGGCGTCGGGCGCGCGCGCGATCGGCGTGTACGAGTCGCGCTGGGGCGCCCCGGCCGGGCCGCTGTGCGTCTACCTGCACGGGGTCGCCGACCCTGGCAACGTCGGCACGATCCTGCGCTCCGCGGTCGCGTTCGGCGCGGCCTCGGTCGTGCTCGGCCCGGGCTGCGCGGATCCCTTCGGGCCGAAGGCCGTGCGCGCTTCGATGGGGGCGATCTTCGAGGTGCCGGTCGCGCGGGCCGCCGGGGTCGACGACGTCCCGGGCCAGCGGATCGCGCTCGTCGCCGGCACCGGCGCGGCGCTGACCGGACCCGCGGACGGCGACACGACGCTCGTCGTCGGCGCCGAGCGCGCCGGCCTGCCGGCGGAGGTCGTCGCGGCCTGCGACCGGATCGGCCGGATCGCGATCGCGACGGAGTCCCTGAACGCGGCGATGGCGGCGACCGTGGCACTGTACGAGCTGACCCGGGGAGAGTTGTGATCGATCGCATCGCAGAGCTGCATGCCGAGGCGCAGTCGGCGATCGCCGGTGCGACGTCCAGCGCCGAGCTCGAGGAGCTGCGCGTGCGCTACCTCGGTCGCAAGGCCGAGCTGCCGAACGTCCTACGCCAGATCGCGCAGCTCGCACCCGAGCTGCGCGGCCCGACCGGCAAGGCGGCCAACCGGGCGCGCCAGGCGCTCGAGGCGCTGATCGCGCAGCGCGTCGAGCAGCTGGCGGGCGGCGAGCTCGAGCGGCGGCTGCAAGCGGATGCGGTCGACGTGACGCTGCCGGGGTCGCCGCGCCAGCCGGTCGGCGGGCTGCACCTGCTGTCCTCGACGCGCCGCGAGATCGAGGACGTCTTCCTCGGGCTGGGCTTCAAGATCGCCGAGGGTCCCGAGGTCGAGACCGTCTACTACAACTTCGACGCGCTCAACCACGCGCCGACGCATCCCGCGCGCGGGCGGATGGACACGTTCTACGTCGGCGATGAGACGCTGCTGCGCACGCACACCTCGCCGATGCAGATCCGGGCGATGCAGGCCGAGCCGCCGCCGCTGTACGTCATCGTCCCGGGCCGCGTCTACCGGCGCGACTCCGACGCGACGCACACCCCGCAGTTCCATCAGATCGAGGGGCTCGCCGTCGACGAGGACATCACGCTCGCAGACCTCAAGGGGACGCTGCTCGCGTTCGCCCGCGCGATCTTCGGGCCCGACCGCGACGTGCGCCTGCGGCCGCACTTCTTCCCCTTCACCGAGCCCTCGGTCGAGGTCGACGTGTCGTGCTTCAACTGCAAGCGCGGGCACCTGCGCGACGGCTCGCGCTGCCCGGTCTGCAAGGGAACCGAGTGGCTCGAGATCCTCGGCTCGGGGATGGTCGACCCAAACGTCTTCGCGCACGTCGCCGAGCACGGCTATGACCCCGAGCGCGTCCAGGGCTTCGCGTTCGGCATGGGGATCGAGCGGATCGCGATGCTCAAGCACGCCGTGCCCGACCTGCGGCTCTTCTACGACAACGACCTGCGCTTCCTGGAGCAGTTCGCATGAGGGTGCCCCTGGAGTGGCTGGCGGAGTACTGCGATCCGCGGCTCGACGTGCGCGACCTCGGCGAGCGGCTGGCGATGACCGGCACCGAGGTCGATCGGATCCTGCACCACGGCGTCGGCAACCTCGACGCGTTCGTCGTCGGGCGCGTCATCGAGACGGTGCGCCATCCGGACGCCGACCGGCTCACGGTCTGCAGGGTGCGGATCGCCGACGGCGTCGAGACGCAGATCGTCTGCGGTGCGCCCAACGTCGCCGCCGGGCAGATGGTCGCGATCGCGCGGCCCGGGGCGGTCATGCCCGACGGCACGAAGCTGAAGAAGGCGAAGCTGCGGGGCGTCGCGTCGGACGGGATGATCCTCGCCGAGGACGAGCTCGCGATCAGCTCCGACCACGACGAGACGATCGTGCTCGATCCCGCGGGGCTCGTGGTCGGCCAGCCGCTGGCCGGCGTGCTGCCGATCGCGACCGAGGTGCTCGAGCTCGAGATCACGCCCAACCGCCCCGACTGCCTCGGCGTGTACGGCGTCGCGCGCGAGGTCCATGCGGCGACCGGAGCGCAGCTCGCCCGGCCGCCGTGGGAGGACGACCCCGGATCCTTCGCCGGCGACGTCGGCGTCGAGGTCGTCGTCGAGGCGCCCGACCTCTGCCCGCGCTTCACGGCGCGCGCCTTCGAGGACGTCACGATCGCGCCGTCGCCGCCGTGGCTGAAGGCACGGCTGATGGCCGCCGGTCAGCGACCGATCAACAACGTCGTCGACATCACCAACTACGTGATGCTGCTGACCGGCCAGCCGCTGCACGCCTTCGACCTCGACCGCATCGCGGGCGCGCGGCTCGTCGTGCGGCGCGCCGGCGACGGGGAGGAGGTCGTGACGCTCGACGGCCAGACGCGCGTGCTCGACCCCGACGTCTGCCTGATCGCCGACGCCGACGGCCCGACCTCGATCGCCGGCGTCATGGGCGGCACGCGCTCGGAGGTGCAGCCGTCGACCGAGCGCGTGCTGATGGAGGTCGCGAGCTGGGACGGGCCGAGCATCCACGACACGTCGCTGAAGCTCGGCCTGCGCAGCGAGGCGAGCGGGCGCTTCGAGAAGGGCCTGTCGGTCGAGCAGACGCTCGAGGCGCTGGCGGTCGCGACGCGGCTGATGCTGGAGCTGACGGGCGCACGGCTCGTCCCGGGCACGATCGACGTCGGAGGCGCCGGCCCGGACCCGCTCGTGATCGGCCTGCGCGACGCGCGCGTGAGCGGGCTGCTCGGCGTGCAGATCGAGCGTGCCGAGAGCGCGCTGCACCTGCAGCGGCTGGGCTTCGAGACGCGCGACCGGCCAGATACCCGCTCGCCTGGCGACTCGCAGGGCACAGGTGGGCTCGACGTCACGGTCCCGCACTGGCGGCGCAACGACGTCTCGCGCGAGGCCGATCTGATCGAGGAGGTCGCGCGCCTGCACGGCGTCAACGACCAGCTGCCGGCGACCCTGCCGAGCCGCCGCGGCGCGGTCGGCGTGCTGACGGCGCCACAGCGCCTGCGCCGGCGCGCCGAGGACGCGCTCGCCGGGCGCGGCCTGCTCGAGATCGTCGGCTGGAGCTTCGAGTCGCCGGACCTCGACGACCGCCTGCGCCTGCCGGCCGGCGACCCGCGGCGCGCGCGCGTGGCGATCGAGAACCCGATGAGCGCGGAGCAGTCCGTGCTGCGCACGACGCTGCTCGGCTCGCTGCTCGCGGCCGCGAGCCACAACGCCGCCCGCGGGCAGGGCATTCCGGGGATCTTCGAGTCCGGTGCCGTCTACCTGCGCGGCGACGAGACGCTGCCGCACGAGCATCGCGCGCTCGGGGCGCTCGTGCCCGGCGACGTGTTCGCCGCGAAGGGCTACCTCGAGGGCCTGCTGCGAGCGCTGCGCGTGGACGCGACGTTCCGGGCGAAGGGCCAGGTCGAGGCCGTCGTCGCCGCCGGAGTCGACGCCGCGCTCGTGGCCGGGTCCGAGCCGTTCCTGCACCCTGGTCGCAGCGCGGACGTCGTCGTGGGGGAGAGCGTTGTCGGCTGGGTCGGCGACGTGCACCCACTCGTCGCCGCCGCGTGGGACCTCGACGACGTGGCGGCGTTCGAGATCGATCTCGACGCGGTCGTCGCGACCGTCGAGCCGGTTGCCCGCTACGAGGATCTGACGTCGTTTCCGGAGCTGCGCGAGGACATCGCGGTCGTCGTCGACGCCGGCGTTCCCGCCGCGGCGGTGCTGCAGGCCGTCCGGGCGGCGGGCGGCAAGCTGCTCGCGCGTGCCGAGGTCTTCGACGTCTACCGCGGCGAGCAGGTCGCCGCGGGGCGCACGTCGCTGGCGATCGCGCTGACGTTCCGCGCGCGGGACCGCACGCTCGCCGACGCCGACGTCGCGCCCGTGCGCGAGAAGATCGTCGCGCGGCTCGCGAAGGACCTGGGGGGTGAGCTGCGTGGCTGAGACGCGCGTGCTCGTGGCGGGCGGCTCGGGCTACGCGGGCGCGCTCGCCGCGCGGCTGATCGACCGCCACCCGGCGTTCGCGCTGTCGGCGATCACGAGCCGCAGCGACGTCGGCCGGCCGCTGTCGGAGCTGTATCCGCACTACCGCGTCGACGCGCGGCTCGAGGAGCTCGACCTCGACCGCCACGGCGACGTCGAGGCGGCGATCGTCGCCTACCCGCACGGCGCCGCGGCGCCGGTCGTCGCCGGTCTGCGCGAGCGCGGCGTGCGCGTCGTCGACCTCAGCGCGGACTTTCGCCTGCGCGACCGCTCGGCCTACGAGCGCTGGTACGGCGAGCACGGCGCGCCCGCGCTGTTCGGCTCCGGCGTCTACGGCCTGCCGGAGGTCTACGGCGAGCGGATCGCGCGCGCCGACCTCGTCGCGAACCCCGGCTGCTATCCGACGGCGACCCTGCTCGGGCTCGCACCGCTGGCCGCCGCCGGCACGGTCGTCGACGTCGTGGTCGACGCGAAGTCCGGCGTGTCGGGCGCCGGCCGGGCGCCGCGAGCCGGCACGCACTTCGTCAAGGTCACCGAGAACGTCGTGCCCTACGGCGTCGGCGGCCACCGGCACATGCCCGAGATCGACCAGGAGCTCGCCCTGCTCGGCGCGGCGGTGACGACGACGTTCACGCCGCACCTCCTGCCGCTGGACCAGGGCGAGCTCGTCTCCTGCTACGTCACGACGAGCGAGCCGTGGAGCCAGGCCCGCGTCGACGAGGCCTACGCCACGTGGGCCGACGGCAAGCCGTTCGTCGAGATCGTC
This sequence comes from Solirubrobacteraceae bacterium, assembly GCA_036271815.1. Classification (GTDB taxonomy): domain Bacteria; phylum Actinomycetota; class Thermoleophilia; order Solirubrobacterales; family Solirubrobacteraceae; genus CADCVQ01. Next base: position 5,712 of record DATAZX010000054.1, on the reverse strand, counting down.
GGCGCGCCCCCGGGCGTGCGCGACGTGCGCGACACGAACGTCTGCGCGATCTGGCCGCGCGCCGACGAGCGCACCGGCAAGGTCTTCGTCTTCGCGGTCATCGACAACATCTGGAAGGGCTCGGCGTCGCAGGCGGTGCAGAACCTCAACCTCATGTACGGCCTGCCCGAGACGCTCGGGATCGAGCCATGAGCTTCTTCGCCTCGCGCTGGGTGGACGCGCCCGAGCACGTCGAAGACATCGGCGAAGGCCTGCCGGCGGGCTTTCGCGCGGGCGCCGCTGAGGCGGCGATCAAGACGCCGGGGGTCCTCGACGTCGGGCTGCTCGTGTGCGACGCGCCGGATGCCGTGAGCGCCGCGCGCTTCACGCGCTCGGGCGTGCTCGCGGCGCCGGTCGTCGTGACGCGCGACCACACCCGGCCGCACGCGCTGCGCGCCGTCGTGGCGAACTCCGCGAACGCGAACGCCGCGACCGGCGAGCCGGGGATGCGGGTCGCGCTCGCGATGCAGCAGGCGGCGGCGACCGCGACGGGCATCGATCCGCAGCTCGTCGGGGTCGCCTCGACCGGGGTCATCGGCGTGCAGCTCGACGGCGCGCGCGTCGTCGCCGGGATCGAGGCCGCGGCCGCCCGCCTGCATGCGGGCGGGGATCTCGAGTTCCAGGACGCGATCATGACGACCGACGCGTTCCCCAAGCGCGCGTCGCTCGCCGTGACGCTGGCGTCGGGCGTCGTGCGGCTCAGCGCGCAGTGCAAGGGCGCGGGCATGATCGAGCCGGCGTTCGCGACGATGCTGTGCTTCGTGCAGACCGACGCCGCGATGGCCCCCGAGACGGCGGACCTGCTGCTCGGCGTCTGCGTCAAGCGCTCGTTCGACCGCGTCTCCGTCGACGGCCAGCTGTCGACGAACGACACCGCGATCCTCATGTGCTCGGGCTCCAGCGGCGTGCGGATCGAGCCGCAGACCGACGACGAGCGCCGGTTCGGCCTCGCGCTGGACGCGCTGCTGCGCACGCTCGCCCTGATGCTCGTCCGCGACGGCGAGGGCTCCAAGCGCGTCGGCCGCGTCGTCGTGCGCGGCGGCGAGCAGCAGGACGCCGAGCGCTGTGCGCGCGCGGTCGCGAACTCGCCGCTCGTCAAGACGGCGCTGCACGGCGCCGATCCCAACTGGGGTCGGATCGCGCAGGCAGTGGGGATGGCCATGCCCCACAGCGGCCCCCTCGCGCTGGACATCGCGATCGAGGGCATGACGCTGTGTCGCGACGGCGCGGCCGTGGCGTACGACGCGGCGGCGCTCGACGCGGCCGCCGCCGGCGACGAGATCGAGTACGAGGTCGCACTCGACCCCGCCCACCCGACCGGCGCGGAGGCCGAGGTCTTCTTCTCGGACTTCGGCCACGAGTACGTCACGATCAACGCGGAGTACACGACATGAGAGACGTCGGCACCCTTCTCGAGGCGCTCCCGTACATCCGGGAGTTCCACGGCCGTACCGTCGTCATCAAGTACGGCGGCGCCGCGATGACCGACCCCAAGCTCGTCGACGACTTCGCGCGCGACATCGTGCTGCTGAAGTACGTCGGGATGAACCCGGTGGTCGTCCACGGCGGCGGGCCGGACATCACGGCCTACATGGAGCGCCTCGGGATGCAGGTCGAGTTCGTCTCCGGGCTGCGCGTCTCCGACGCGGCGACCGTCGAGGTCGCGAAGATGGTGCTCGTCGGCAAGGTCAACAAGGACATCGTGCTGCGCCTGAACCGCCACGGCCAGCCGGCCGTCGGCCTGTGCGGCGACGACGGCTCGCTGTTCCGGGTCTCGCGTCAGGCAGCGCCCGGCGGCGAGGACATCGGCTTCGTCGGCAAGATCGAGAAGGTCGACGTCGGCGTGCTCGAGCACATCGCGCTCGACTACATCCCGGTGATCGCGTCGGTCGGCGCGGACCGCGAGGGCAACTCCTACAACGTCAACGCCGACGAGGCCGCGGGCGCGATCGCGCGCGAGCTGAGCGCCTACAAGGTGATGTTCCTGACGGACGTCGCCGGCTGGCTGCGCGATCCTGCCGACCCGGCGTCCGTCATCACCGCCGCGCACGCGGACGAGGTGCAGGACGCGCTCGCGCACATCGACGGCGGCATGCGCCCGAAGCTACAGGCGTGCGTCGACTCGATCCACGGGGGCGTGCGGGCGGCGCACATCGTCGACGGCCGCGTCGCGCACTCGCTGCTGCTCGAGCTGTTCACGGACGCCGGCTCGGGCACGAAGATCATCCCCGCGGCATGACCCTGCACGTGCTCCAGGCGCTCGAGGGCGCGCACCTCGTCCCGGCCTACGCGCGCTCGCCGGTCGAGTTCGTGCGCGGCGAGGGCTCGTGGCTGTGGGACTGCGACCACAACGCGTACCTCGACCTGCAGACCGGCCTCGCGGTGACGTCGCTCGGTCACTCCCATCCGGCCGTCGTCGCGGCGATCCGCGAGCAGGCCGGCCGGCTCGTGCACGTCGGCAACCTCTTCTACACCGAGCCGGGCGTGCGGCTCGCGCAGCGCCTGTCCGAGGGCTCGCTGCACGGCAAGGTCCACTTCGCGAACTCCGGCACCGAGGCCAACGAGGCGGCGCTGAAGATCGCCCGCAAGGCCAAGCAGGGCGGCTCGATCGTCTCCGTGCATCGCGGCTTCCACGGCCGTACGTACGGGTCGCTGTCCGCGACGCCGCAGGAGGCCAAGCAGGCCCCGTTCGCGCCGCTCGTACCCGGCTTCTTCGCCGTCGCGCCGACCGCCGAGGCGATCACGGCGGCGGTCGACGACCGCACGGCGGCGGTGATCCTCGAGCCGATCCAGGGGGAGAGCGGCGTCTGGGTGCTCGACGACGAGCTGCTGCGCGCGGCGCGGGCGGCCTGCGACGAGCACGGCGCGGCGCTGATCTACGACGAGGTGCAGTGCGGGCTGGGGCGAACCGGGACCTTGTGGGCCTACGAGGACGCGGGCGTCGTGCCCGACATGATCACGTCGGCGAAGGCGCTCGGCGGCGGCCTGCCGATCGGCGCCGTCATCTGCGGCCCGAGCTACGCCGACGTCCTCGCGCCCGGCGACCACGGATCGACGTTCGCCGGCGGCCCGATCGTCTGCGCCGCCGCCCATGCGGTGCTGGACGTCGTCGAGGACCCGCATCTGCTGGCGCGCGTACGCGCGCTCGGCGTGCGCCTGCTGCGCGAGCTCGCCGCGCTGCCCGGCGTCAGCGAGGTGCGCGGCCGCGGGCTCATGCTCGCCTGCGACCTCGAGGCGGGCGGGGCGCCCGAGCTCGTGCGGCGGGCGCTGCTCGAGCAGCGGCTCGTGCTCAACGCGACGGGGCCGGCGACGTTGCGGCTGCTGCCGCCGCTGACGATCTCCGACGCGGACGTCGACGAGGCGCTCGTGCGACTGCGGACCCTGCTCGCCAGGTAGGGCCTGCCTCGCTCGCCGCATGGCCCGCCGCCGAGGCTCGGCGGCGCGCGGCCGGCCCACCGATCGGCGAGCCGGCCACAACGATGGCGGGCCCTCCGAAGAGGGCCCGCCGTGCATGGGTCCTACAAGTCCAACGGGGTTCGTTACCTGCCGATCACGACCGTCACGACCTTCCGCACGTTCTGGCGGTTGTTGTTCGCATCGATGACGGTCACGATCACCGTCGAGCGTACCGACTTCTCACGCTTGAGCACCGAACGGCGCTGGGCGTTGAAGTCGAAGATCGCGAATCCGACCTTGCCGACGTCGAGCTGGACCGGAGCCGTCGAGAACGTCACGCGGCGCTTGGCCTTGACCGGGAAGCCGAAGCTCTGCGGCCGGATCGGGTTCAGCGAGCGGACCTTCATCGTGCCCGAGCATGTCCTGACCGCGACCTCGCGGCAGAAGATCTTCACCCGCACGCGCCCGACGCTGCGGCCGCCCTCCGGCACGCTGATCTTCGTGGCGTCGATCCGGATCATCGCGCGCTTGTCGCCCGCGGCGAGGTCGACGCTGGAGGAGCCCGTCGTCCCCTTCGCACCGGCGGCGCCCGTCGCGCCCTTCGCCCCGGCCGCGCCCGTCGGACCGGCGGGGCCGGCCGCTCCGTTCGTGCCGTTGGTGCCGTTCGCGCCGGTGGCCCCGGTCGCGCCCGTCGCCCCGGTGGCACCCGTCGCGCCGGTGTCGCCGGTACCCGGCGTGGTGAAGGCCACCGGGTCACCCGTGCTCGAGCCGAGGTCGTTGAACCCGACGACGCGGACCATGTAGTCCGTCTGCTTCGTCAGCCCGCCGACCGGATAGCTGTTGGGAGCCACGTCGTCGCTGCCGGCGGGGATCGTCAGCTCGTCGCCGACTGCCGGCTCGCGCAGCGTGTAGGTGGAGTCCGAGGCCTTCTTGTACTCGTAGTAGTAGGAGGTCTTCAGCCCCATCGGGTTGATGCGGCTGTTGAACGTCACCGAGTTCGGGCCGAGGCCGGAGACGACGAGCGTCGTGACGGTCGGCTTGCAGGCCGTCGAGAAGGACAGGCGCGAACCGGTGGTCGTGCCCTTCTCGTTCGTGGCCTCGATCTCGTAGTAGTACTTCGTGCAGCCGGTGAGACCGGTGACCGTGCGGGGGCGGCTGACGAACGTCGTCAGCGAGCCGCCGCTGTAGGGGTCGCCCGTGGCCGGCAGCTTGCTCGCGAGCGTGCCGGTCGCGTTCGTGCCGTAGTGGTAGACGAACGTCGTCGGCAGGCCGCGTGCGTTGACGCGGCCGTTGAGCGTCGCCGTGCTCGGCGCGATGTTCGTGGCGTCGTCCGTGATGGCACCGGGCTCGCCGAACGTCGACGTGCCGTCCGCGACCCGCAGGCGGATGTTGTCGAAGTTCACGATCGTCTTCTGCAGCGCGACGCTGAGGATCGCGGTGTCGAACAGCGTGCTGAGCTCGATGTGGTAGGTGTGGCCCGGGATGGCGTTCGGCATGTTGTCGTTCAGCCAGCCCTGGAAGACGTTGGCGGTGTCGTGCACCGTCTCCTTGAAGAGCTCCGCGCGGCTGTTGCCGTTCGTCTCGTCGACCAGCGTCCACGTGTAGGTCGCGCGGCTGTCGCCGTCGAGCAGCGCCTGGACGTCGGCGCGGCGGTCGAACTGGAAGGTCGTGGTCCCGGTCGCGCCGGGGGCGTTCGGGCCGATCGTGAAGCTCGGGGACCTCGCGACCGTCGTCGCGTTGAACAGCAGCGGCGAGAGCCCGTCGGCGACGGGCTGGTAGGCCTGCTGCAGCGAGCCGGGCGGCGTGCCGATGCCGGCGGAGGCGGTGGTGTCCGCGTTGCAGGTCGCGGGCTCGTTGTCGGGGATCAGCCCGATCAGGAGCGTGCACTCGTTGCTGACCGCAGTCCAGCCGTCCAGGCCATTCGTGAAGGACGTGCCGGTGATCTGGTTGTCCGGGTAGATCGTGTCTGCCTGCGCGACTGGCACCGTCGCGAGGAGGACGAGGGTCAGCGCGAGCAGTGCTCCGCTGACGCCGCGGAACGCGCGACGGGCCTCGATCGTCATTGGTGTTTCCCCCTGCTGCTGTGGTTGGACCGGGACTTGCACGCCCCCGCGTAACGCCGGCGACACTGGAAGCTAGCCGAAAACGCGCGAAACTTCACGCCCGCGAGCGCGCGAGCGCCTCGATCCGCCGTCGCCGAGCGTCGCCTCGTAGGCTTGGCGCCTATGGCCGAGACCACGAACCAGACTCCCCACACACGCACGGCCTCGTACCTCG
>DATAZX010000053.1:0-31324 GCA_036271815.1 Solirubrobacteraceae bacterium | reverse complement strand
CCGCTCGACGCCGAGCACGAGCACGCGCCGGCGCTCGCCGGGCTGCTCGCGCGCCGCGCGGTCCAGGCGCCGCTCGCGCGGCGCCGCCTCGAGCGCCAGCAGCGCGTCGGCCGCCCGCGCGAGCGGCCGGCGGATCCCCTTCACCGTGCCGCTGCGACCCGACAGGAAGTCCTCCCCGTCGTCGCGGCGCCGGCGCCCGCCGGCCGACAGCGCCGCGCGCAGGCGGCCCAGCGAGTGGGCGGTCAGCACGATCCCGTTCGGGCAGCGGAAGCGAAACGTGTGCGCGACGCAGCCCGCGAGCACGCGCAGCTCCGACCACAGCGACGGCGCGCTCGCCTTGAAGACGTCGAAGCGGCGGCTCGGCTGGCCGCGGCGGTAGGCGGCGAGCGCGAGCGATCGCAGGCGGGCGTCGTCGCCGGCGCGGCGATGGTCGAGCGCGGCGTTCGCGACGTAGCCGATGCGGCCGCCCGTGGCGCGCAGCCGGCGCGTCCACTCCTGCTCGTCGCCGTAGATCTCGCGCGCGTCGTCGAAGCGGCCGGCGCGCTCGAGCGCCGAGCGGCGCACGAGCATGTTCGCGCTCCACGCCTCGCCGACCTCGCGATCGACCGGGCCGAAGTCCTGCGTCGTGATCGGCGGCGACTCGCGCCCGCACGAGCGCAGCTGGTGGTCCTCGAAGCGCGCGTGGATCGGGCCGGTGAGCACGCCGACGTCGGGGTCCGCGTCGCGCTCGGCGGCGAGTAGCGCCTGCAGCCAGCCGGGCCGCACGTCGACGTCGTCGTCGACGAACACGAGCACCGCGCCGAGCGCCGCTTCGATGCCGGTGTTGCGCGCCGCGTTGGGTCCGCGCGGCGCGTCGTGGGCGAGGTAGCGCGCGCCGTGGCGGCGCGCGACGTCCGCGCTCGCACGGTCCGGCCCGTCGTCGACCACGAGCACCTCGGCGCCGGCCGCATCCGCCTGCGCCACGATCGAGGCGAGCGCCACGTCGAGGTACCCCGCCCGCGCGCGGGTGGGGACGATGATGCTCGCCGTCAGGGCCATCTCCCGGCGAGAGTCTAGGTTTGGCGGCAGCGCGGCACGCAGCGCGCCCTCCCCGTGATCCTCTTCCTGCACAACCGCTACCGCACGCTCGGCGGCGAGGAGCGCGTCGTCGACGACCTGCTGTGGCTCGTGCGCGAGCACCTCGGCGAGGACGCGCGGCTGCTCACGCGCGACAGCGCGACGCTCGGCCGCGGCGCCGCGGCGTCCGGCCTGCTGCGCGGCGGCCTGCGGCCGCAGGAGGTCGCCGATGCGGTCCGCAGCAGCGGCGCGAGGATCGTCCACGCGCACAACCTCAACCCGTCGCTGGGCTGGCGCGCGCTGGCGGCTGCGCGCGCGGCGGGGGCGAAGACCGTGTTGCACCTGCACAACTACCGCCTCGTCTGCGCCGTCGGGACCTGCTTCACGCGCGGTGCGGACTGCACGCGCTGCCACGGCCGCGACACGCTGCCGGGCGTGCGGCTGAACTGCCGCGGCACGGGTGCCGAGGCCGCCGTCTACGGCGCCGCGCTCGCGCTCTGGCAGCGCCGGCTGATCGCGCATGCCGACGCCGTCGTCGTGCCGAGCGCCTTCGCCGCGCAGCGCCTGCGCGCGCTCGGCGCGCCGCTGCCGCGCCAGGCTGGCGAGCCGCCGGCGAGCCCGCGCGGCACGTCGTCGGCCGGCGAGGCGCCGGCGCGCCCGCGCGATATGCCGCCGGGCGGCGGCGCGCCGGCGCGCCCGCGCTATATGCCGCCGGGCGGCGAGCCACCGGCGACCCCGCACGGGATGTCGTCGGCCGGCGGGCGGGGCGAGCTCGGGGGCGGCCCGCGCCTGCACGTCGTCGGGCATGTCGTGCGTGACGTCGTCGCACGCTCGACGGCCGCCGCCGGCGCGCACGCGCTCGTGGTCTCGCGCCTGGCGCCCGAGAAGGGCGTCGAGGTCGCGATCGCGGCCTGCGCGGCCGCCGGCGTGCCGCTCGTCGTCGCCGGCGACGGGCCGCAGCTCGCGACCCTGCGAGCGCGCGCCGCGGGCACGGACACGCGCTTTGCCGGCCGCGTCGGCGACCGCGAGCTGGCGGTGCTGCGAGCCACGGCGGGGCTCGCAGTGGTGCCGTCGCGCTCCGCCGAGACGTTCGGGCTCGCGGCCGCCGAGGCGATGGCCGCCGGCCTGCCGGTCGCGGGCAGCGCGATCGGCGCGCTGCCCGAGCTCTGCGGACTCGAGGGCCTGGTGGCGCCGGGGGACGCGGCCGCGCTCGCGCTCGCCGTGCGCGCGCGCTTCGGCGACGCCGAGGCCGGCGAGGCGGGGCGCCTGCGGGTGCTCGAGATCGCGGCTCCGCGCGCCGTGGCGCGGGCGCTCGGCGCGGTCTACGACGCCGTCCGCGGTTGAGCTGGGCTCGCGTGCGGCCGCTCGGCGCAACGGTCCGATGCTCGTCGTAGGATGCCTGCGCATGCGCCGGGGAGGGGTACTCGCAGGGTTGTGTGCGGTCGCATGCGTGCTGGCCGCGCTCGTTCCCGTGGCCGCGCAGGCGCGCACGGAGACCTTCACGATGAAGACGAAGCCGTTTCCGATGTCCGGCTTCAAGACGATCTTCCCGAAGGTCGGCGTGCAGACGCCGCACGTCTCCGGCTACGTGACGAAGATGGACGCATACCTCGTCGACGAGCACGGCCGCCGCGTGTCGATCCGCAACGTGATGCTGCACCACATCGTCTTCATCAACACCGGCTTCAAGGGCGGGCCGCCGAAGAAGACGTCGTGCGCGGGCCGCGGCGGCGAGCCGTTCTGGGGCACCGGCGAGGAGAAGCAGTCGCTGATGCTGCCGCCGGGCTACGGCTACCAGGTCGACGCGCGCGACCGCTGGACGATGCAGGGGATGCTGATGAGCCACGACCTGCGCGCCCACACGGTGCGCGTCGTCTACGACGTGACGATGCAGGTCGGCGTGACGCTGCAGCGCGTCAAGCCGCTGTGGCTGCGCGCCAACGGCTGCACGCGGCAGCCCAGCTATGACATCGAGGGCGACATGCCCGCGGGCGCCGTCCACAAGAAGTCGTCGTACTGGCGCATGCCGCTGAGCGGACGGATCGTCGAGGCCAGCGCCCACCTGCACGGCAGCTCATACGGGCTGACGATCTCGCAGCCGCGCTGCGGCGACCGCACGCTGATCGACCAGAAGCCGCTGTACGGCTTCGCGAACGACCTCGTCTACCGCGCACGGCCGGTGCTGCACGAGCCCGGGCCGATCGCGACCGGCCACTTCCTGTCGGAGACGGGCATCCCCGTCCGCAAAGGCGAGTTCCTCAAGGTGACGGGACTCTACGACGGCTCGCGCCCGCATCCGCGGGTCATGGCGATCACGCACATCTACGTCGCGGTCGACGACGACGCGTCGCGCGCGTGCGCTGCGCTGCCCGCCGACGGGCACATCTTCTGGACGCGCACGGACGGCACGATGAAGCCGCCCGTCATCACGGTGCCGCTCAACGGCCTCGGCAGCGACGGCAGGGTGCACGAGATCGACAAGCCGATCGGCCTCGAGCGCGTCGTCAGCGGGCCGACGGCGGTCGTGAACCTGACCGGCGAGCGGATCGTCCCGAACAACCTCTCCGTGGCGAAGGGCACGCAGGTCACGTGGGACTTCGACGACGTCGAGCAGCACAACGTGACGCTGGCCAACGGACCGCGCCTGATCGCGTCCCCGAACTCCGGCAAGGGGACGCACTACACGGAGACGCTCAACACGCCCGGCACGTACCGGCTGTTCTGCTACCTGCACCCGATCACGATGACGCAGGTCATCACGGTGAGACCATGACCACGAAGACACCGTTTCTCCTGGCGTGCGCGACCGTCGCCGCCGCCTCGCTGGCGCTGGCGGCCCCGGCGCAGACCGCCACGACCAAGAGCGTGAAGGTCGGCGACAACTACTTCGTCACGGCGAAGGGCGTCCCGACCGTGACGGTCAAGCACGGCACGACGGTTCGCTGGAGCTTCGCCGGACACTCGTTCCACGACGTCACCGTGTCGAGCGGACCCGCGAAGTTCCACTCGAAGGCGATGAGCTCGGGATCGTTCTCCGAGCGGCTGACGAAGAAGGGCATCTACAAGATCTACTGCAGCATCCACGGCGCCAAGGATCAGTCGATGATCCTCAAGGTCACGTAGGCGAGGCGTCGCCCTCGGCCGGCGCGGCTTCTTCGGCGGGCGCGGCGTCAGCGCCGTCGGACTCCGGCGCATCGGCGGCGTCGGAGACCGCCTCGGCGGTGGTGGCGTCGTCGGCCACCGTCGCGGGCGGCTCGGCCTTGTCGCCCTTGGACTCGGCTCCGGCGTCGTACAGCGCGGCCGCCCCGGCGGCGGGCTCGGGCTTCTCCGCCTCGGGCGGGTTGCGCAGCGCGGTCACGCCGGCGGCGGGCATCGTCGTGTTGTCGCCCGACGGCTCGGGCGCCACGATCAGCGAGGCCGCCACGGCGTCCGGCGCCTTCGCGGCCGCGTCGGCGGCGACCGACGGCGCCGGGCCGGTGTACACGGGGGGCGGATCGGACTTGCCGCGCAGCTTGCCGAAGATCGCCGCGCCGGCACCGCCGGCGACCGCGACCGCGCCGCCGATCCGCACGCGCTTGGAAGACAGCGCCGACTTGACCTTCCCGGGCGGACGCAGGGCCTTGACCTTCTTGACGCCCTTGCCGACCTGCTTGCCCGGCTTCCAGTCCGACCAGATCTCCGTGACGGACGCGATGGCGTCCAGCGCCTGGCTTGTCTTGCGCTTCTGACGCCGCAGCTTCATCGAGGGTGCTCCTCTGGCTTGAAAGGGGGGTGGCCGTTTCGGCTACCCGTCCGTGACCGGGTCAAACGAATGTAGCCGACCCTGCGGGCGCGACCGCGGCGACCTCAGCGGCGCATCGGAGCTTGCGGCCGCGGCAGGCAACGGCAGGTGACGGTGACGGTGACGGCGGGCCGCTTCCGCCGTAGCGCGACCCGGCGCCGGCGCTAGGACGCCGCGAGCACGCCGCGCAGCCAGTCGGCCGTCTGCGCGATCCCGTCGCGCACGCCGATCTTCGCCTCCCAGCCGAGCACGGTGCGCGCCTTCTCCACGCTTGGCCAGCGCCGCACGACGTCGACCGGGAACGTCGGCAGGTGCTCGAGCTCGAACGCGTCGGGGTCGCGGCCGCAGACCTCCCACACGATCCGCGCGATCTCCGCGACCGTGAGCTCGTCCGAGGCGGAGATGTTGAAGTCCTCGTGCAGGCCGGCGTCCGAGCCGGTCGCCGTCACGACCCCGTCGGCGATGTCGTCGACGTGCGTCAGCGTGCGCGTCTGCGTCCCCGAGCCGAAGATCTGCAGCGGCTGCTGGCCCGACAGGACCTTGCGGATGAGGTCGGGCACCGCGTGCGCGATGCCGGGCTCGTCGTCGGGCATCTCCCCCGGCCCGTAGGCGTTGAACGGCCGGCAGATCGTGTAGGGCAGGCCGTGCTCGGCGTGTGCCGCGCGGCACCAGACCTCGCCCGCGAGCTTCGAGAAGCCGTACGCCGAGCGCGGCATCGCGACGTCCCAGACGTGCTCCTCGGTCGTCGGGTACTCGGTCGCGCGCTCGAACACCATCGAGCTCGAGACGTAGGTGAAGCGCTCCACCTCGCAGTCCAGCGCCGCCTGGATGACCGCGTCGTAGAGCGCCGAGTTCACCGCGGTCAGCGTGTGCGGGAGCTTGTGGAAGTTCGCGATCCCGCCGACGATCGCGGCGAGGTGGATGACGTGCGTGCAGCCGTCGGTCGCCCTGCGCGCCTCGTCGTGCAGTCGCAGGTCGCCGGTGTGGACCTCGCAGCCCTCGCGCATCCACTGCGGCGCCACGCGCTGGTCGGAGACGCGCACCTCCCAGGACGGATCGCCGAGCAGGCGTCGCACGACGGCGGCGCCGATCGTGCCGGCACCGCCCGTGACGAGCACGCGCCTCATCGGCGGCGGGCCCTGCCGGCCGCGGACCTCACAGCGGGACGCTGCCGTTGGCGACCGGCGACAGCTCGGCGACGTAGGCGAAGACCTGCGCCGCGCCGAAGCAGTTCCACGGGTCGACGACGAGCGCGTCGCCGCCCGCCAGCGCCGCGATCTCGTGCAGCGGGTCCGGGCCGCGGAACTCGTCGTGGTTGGCCGCGACGACGATCGCGTCGGCGCCCGCGACGGCCTCCTCGAACGGCGGCGTCGGCGTCGCGACGCGCGGGTCGTGGACGGCGACGTCGGCGAGCTCGCGCTCGAGCAGGCGCACGAGCTTGTGCGCGAGCGAGTCGCGCTCGTCGTCGGTGTTGCCCTTGAAGGCGAGCCCGAGGACCGCGATCTTGCGCCCGTTCAGCGACCCCAGCCGGCGCTTCATCCCCTCGACGAGGAACAGCGGCACCGACTCGTTCACGCGCGACACGGCGAGCAGCATGCCGGGGGCGTTGGAGCGCTCCTCGCTGAAGGCGAAGTCCTTGCGCAGGCACGTCCCGGCCGTGAAGCCCGGCGACGCGATCCCGCCGCGCGGATAGTCGCGGTTGATGAGCTCGATGACGTCGAAGACGTTCGCGCCGTGCTGCTCGCAGTCCATCATCAGCAGGTTCGGCAGCGCGAAGTTCGCGTAGCGCAGGATGTTCGTCCAGATCTTCGCGAGCTCCGCCTGCACCGGCGTCGTCTGGACGATCGGCGCGCCGAAGATCGCGAACAGCGCGCCGACGCGCTCGCCCGACGCCTCGCCGACCCCACCGACGATGCACGGCAGCGTCTGGATCTCCTCGAAGAAGCGGCCCGCGGCGATCCGCTCCGGGGCGTGGGCGACGAAGACGTCCTCGCCGATCACGAGGTCGCGGTGCTTGGCGAGGTAGCCCGCGACGAACTCCGTCGTGCCGGGGGCGATCGTCGAGCGCAGCACGATCGTGTGCCCGGGGCGCAGGTGGCCGAGCAGGTCGTCGAGCGCCGAGCGGATGTCGGAGATGTCGATCTCGACGTGCGAGAACGACGGCGTGCCGAGCGTGATGACGATGTGCTCGGCGAGCGCCGCGTCTGCGACGCGATCGGAGACGGTCAGCATCCCCGCCGCGTGGACGCGCTCGAGCGCCGCCTGCGCGCCCGGCTCCTCGAACGGCATGCGACCGTCGCGAATCGCTTGCAGGCGACCGGCGTCCTTGTCGACGCCGAGCACGCGCATGCCCCGGTCGGCGAACGAAATGGCCAGCGGGAGGCCGATCCGGCCCAGCCCGATGACGGCAACCTCGGCGGACATGTGCGCCGGAATCTATCGCTCGGCGGATGCCGCGAGCATGCGGTGACGCAGGTACTGCCGCGCGAAGCCCGTGACGAAGCGGGGGTTGTAGCGCGCGTAGCGGCGCCACAGGCGGCGTGGCTCGTGCGCGAGGCGGTAGGACCACTCGAGGCCCGCCGACTGCATCCACACCGGCGCCTGCGGCACGAGGCCCGCGTGGAAGTCGAACGCCGCGCCGACGCCGAGCAGCACGGGCGCGTCGAGCCGCTCGCGCATCGCGGCCATCCACTTCTCCTGCTTGGGGGCGCCGACGCCGACCCAGACGACGTCCGCGCCGGAGTTGTTCATCTCGGCGACGATCGCGTCCTCCTCCTCCTCGGAGAGGTCGCGGAAGGGCGGCGAGTAGCCGCCGACGATCTTCACGCCGGGGAAGCGCTGGCGCAGGTTCAGGGCGAGCTGGACGAGCGCGCCCTGGTTGCGCCCGCCGTAGAGGTACATGCGCGTGCCGGTCTCCGCGGCGCGCTCGCAGTAGCGGGCCATCAGCTCCGGGCCGTAGACGCGCTCCTCGAGGTCGCCGCCGAGGGCGTTCATCGCCCACACGAGCGGCTGGCCGTCGGGGACCGTCATCGACGCGTTGAGCACGGCCTCGCGCAGCTCGGGATCCTCGTTGCAGACCATGATCGTGTGCGTCGCCGCGACGCAGACGTAGCCCTTCTCGCGGTGCGCGATCGAGGCGTCGATCCACGCGATCGTCTCGTCGTAGTCGGTCACCGACAGCGGCACGCCGAGGATGCTCACCTCGGAGGGCGCGACGGGAGCTGGGACGGACTGGACCGGGAGGGAGATCCGGTGCAGCCCGCCTGGGAGGGGGCGGGAGAGGGTCATGCTGGGGTCTACGACGATGTGGGGTGCGGCTAAGTTACGAGTGAGAACGCTCAGGACACCCAAAGGTTGCGATCTTGCAAGATGTGCCTGCTTTCGGCCCTACCCCGGGGGTGGGGAGCAGGAACGTCGGTGGTCGCGTCATTAGGCTGCACCGATCCCCCGCGCGCTCGTCACCGGCATCACCGGACAGGACGGCTCCTACCTCGCCGAGCTGCTCCTGCAACGAGGCTACGAGGTCGTCGGCATGGTGCGCTCGCGCGGCTCGGAGGTCGACGGCGTGCGCACGGTCCACGGCGACCTCGCCGACGCGGACTCGCTGCGAGCGGCGGTGCTCGAGACGGCGCCGGACGAGCTCTACCACCTCGCCGCGCCGACCTTCGTGCCCGCCTCGTGGGAGGACCCCGCGGCCACGCTGGCCCTGGTGGCCGGGGCCACGGGCACGCTGCTGAACGCCGCGCGCGAGGTCGAGGGCGTGCGCGTCGTCGTCGCGAGCTCGGGTGAGATCTTCGGCGCCGCGACGCGCTCGCCGCAGGACGAGCGCACCGCGATGCGCCCCCGCTCGCCCTACGGCGTCGCGAAGCTCGCGGCGTTCGGCCTCGTCGACACGCTGCGCGAGCGCCACGGGCTGCACGCGTCGAGCGCGATCGCCTACAACCACGAGTCGCCCCGGCGTCCCGAGCGCTTCCTGCCGCGCAAGGTCGCGCGCGCGGCCGCCGCGATCAAGCTCGGGCTGCAACGGGAGTTGCAGCTCGGCGACCTGCGCGCGACGCGCGACTGGTGCCACGCGCGCGACGTCGTGCGGGGCTACTGGCTGATGGCGCAGCAGGCCGAGCCCGGCGACGTGATCCTCGCCGGCGGCGTCGGGCGCACGGTGCGCGAGCTCGTCGACACGGCGTTCGCGGTCGTCGGCCTGGACCCCGACGACCACGTGCGCGTCGACGAGCAGCTCGTGCGCGCCCCGGAGCGCACGCCCCCGGTCGGCGACATCGCGCTCGCCCGCGAGCGCCTCGGCTGGGAGCCGGAGATCTCCTTCGAGGCGATGATCGCGGAGATGGTCGAGGCCGACCTCGCCGCGCTCGCGGCGGCCACGTAGGCCGCGACGACGCGACGCGGCGCCCGGGCGCGTCAGGCGAGCGCGGCGCGGGCGGCGGCGGCGACCTCGGCGGCCTGCTCGGCATCGAGGAACGCGCTCATCGGGATCGCGAGGTGGGTCTTCGCGAACGCGTCGGTGACCGGCAGCGGCGGGCCGTCGCCGGCGTACGGCGCCATCGCGCGCTGGCGGTGCAGCGGGGTGCGGTAGTACTCGCGCGCGCCGATCCCGGCGGCGTTCAGGCCGGCGACGAGCTCGTCGGAGCGGTCGCTGTGGACGACGTAGAGGTGCCACGCGGGGGTGGCGCCGGGCGCGGCCCGCGGAAGCGCGACGAGCTGCCCGAGACCGGCGTCCGCATAGTGCTGCGCCGCAGCGCGGCGGCCCCGCGCCCAGTCGTCGACGTGCGGCAGCATGACCCGCAGCACCGCGGCCTGCAGCTCGTCCAGGCGCGAGTTGTAGCCGACGTGCTCGTAGGCGATCCGGTCGGGCGAGCCGTGGAAGCGCAGCGTGCGCGCGAGCTCGGCGATCGCGTCGTCGTTCGTCGTGATCGCGCCGCCGTCGCCGATCGCGCCGAGGTTCTTCGAGGGGTAGAAGCTGAACGTCGCGGCGGTTCCGAGTGCGCCGGGGCGGCCGGCGGGCGAGGTCGCGCCCATCGCCTGCGCGGCGTCCTCGAGCACCGGCACGCCGAGCGCCGCGATCTCGGCGATCGGCGCGACGTTGCCGAACAGGTGCACGGCGACGACGGCCTTCGTCCTCGGCGTCAGGGCGGCCTTCACCGTCTGCGCCGTGACGGTGCTCGTGTCGGGGTCGATGTCGCAGAAGACCGGCCGCGCGACGGTCGGCGGGATCGCCTCGGCGCTCGCGTAGAACGTGTACGACGGGACGACGACCTCGTCGCCGGGGCCGACCCCCATCGCCCGCAGCGCGATCGTCAGCGCCTCCGTGCCGTTCGCGACGCCGACCGCGTGGCGCGCGCCGGTGTAGGCGGCGAGCTCGGCCTCGAACGCGCTCACCTCGGGGCCGAGGATGAACTGGCCCGAGTCGACGACGCGCGCGATCGCGGCGTCGATCTGCGGACGCAGCTCGCGCAGCGCCGTCATCGTGTCGAAGAGCCCAACGGCCATCGCGCCAACAGTAGAGGTGGCTAGCATCCGCCGGATCGTGGCGCCGCTCGTCGATCCGGACTTCTGGCGTGACCGCGATGTCCTGCTGACGGGCCACACGGGCTTCAAGGGGGCCTGGCTCGCGCTCTGGCTGCAGGCGCTCGGCGCGCGCGTCACCGGCCTCGCCGACACCGTCCCGACCGAGCCCTCGCTGTATGAGATCGCGCGCGTCGCGGGCGGCATGGCCGCCGACCTGCGCATCGACGTCCGCGATCACGACGCGGTTCGCGCCGCGTGCGTCGAGGCCGCGCCCGAGATCGTCGTCCACATGGCCGCGCAGGCGCTCGTGCGCCCCTCCTACGCCGACCCGCACGCGACCTTCGAGACGAACGTCATGGGGACGGTCAACGTGCTCGACGCGGTCCGCGCGACGCCGTCGGTGCGCGCGGTCGTCAACGTCACGTCGGACAAGTGCTACGCGAACGAGCCGGGCCGCGAGCCGCGCGCGTTCGTCGAGGGCGACCCGATGGGCGGCCACGACCCGTACTCGAGCTCGAAGGGCTGCGCCGAGCTGGTCGCCGACGCCTACCGCAGCTCGTTCTTCTCCGGCGGGCCGGGCGCGGTGCGGTTGGGCTGCGCGCGCGCCGGCAACGTCATCGGCGGCGGCGACTGGGGCGAGGACCGCCTGATTCCCGACATCGTCCGCGGCGCGCTCGCCGGCACGCCGATCCCGGTCCGCAACCCCGAGGCCGTGCGGCCGTGGCAGCACGTGCTCAACCCGCTGTCGGGCTACCTGCGCCTGGCCGAGGCGCTGCACGGCGCGGCGGAGGACGGTGGCGGCTGGAACTTCGGGCCGGCGAGCGGCGACGCGCGCACGGTGCGCTGGATCGCCGATCGCGTCAGCGAGCTGTGGGACGGCGAGCTCGCGTGGGAGTTCGATCCCGGCCCGCACCCGCCCGAGGCGCACTTCCTCACGCTCGACTCCGCGAAGGCGCGCGAGCGGCTGGACTGGGCGGCGACGTGGGACCTCGACGCCACGCTGCACGCGATCGTCGCCTGGTACGCCGCGCTGCGCGCCGGCGCGGACATGCGCGAGGTCACGCTCGCGCAGATCGCGGACTTCGCGGCGACGGGGACGCTGTGCTCGCCGCCGCAACGTGCGCGTCGGTAGGGACTGCGACTACGTGAACGCGAGCGGCGACGGAGCGGTCTGAACGCGGTAGCCGCCGGGGACGTACGCGTTGCGGACGGGGAAGCCCAGCTGCGCCCGGTAGGCGTTCTCCGTGAACTCCTCCGTCTGCGCGAACTGGGTGCCCGGCACCTCGTCGTTCGTGTCGAGCCCGGTCGCCTGGTACTCCGACATCGAGATGCCGACGTCGCCGGCATGCACCGCCTGCTCGGCGGTCAGCCTGCCGCCGGCGGAGGTCCCCGTCGTGTAGTGGTAGGCATGCACGAGCTCGTGGAACAGCGCGACGTGACTGGCGGTCGGGTTCCAGGCCGGCTCGGGCGGCCGGTCGTGCCCGATCTGCTCGACGAGCCCGAGCGCGTCGATGGCCTCGCCCGGATGCACGCGGACCGTCGGCGGCGCTCCCCTGCGCGGGTCGCGCGGATCGCTGCCCTCGCGCATCGGCGAGTCGGTGACCGGTCCGCTGGAGAGAGACGTCGGGCTCGGCTCGATCTTCGTCCGGTGTCGCGCCGTGGCGAGGAAGGCCAGCAGCTTGCGGCCGATCGCCGTCGCGGCTATCCGGTCGATGTCCGCGAACACCTGCCGGGAGAACTCGGGCGCCTCCGCATCCCATCCCATGAGCATCTCCGACGAGTAGTCGATGGCTCCACGTGGTGGGACGAAGACCGGCGTGGCCGCCCAGTGCCAGAGGTTCCAGTACGTCTCGGTCGTCTGGATGTACCGCGGCTTGTGGGCGTCGTTCGAATCCCAGCGATAGGCGCCGCGCTCCTTGATCCAGAAGCGCTGCAGCAGTGCGGCGTCCGCGCGCTCCTCGACGGCGCCGGCGAGGGTCGCGTCCAGCGGCGTGCTCGCCCGTGCGGCGTGCGCCGCACCGATCGGCGCCGCCGCTCGCGCCCGCGGCGTGGACGGTGCGAGGAGCGGGGTCGCGCGGGCTCTCGGCCTGGCCTGGATCGGTGAGAAGCCGGACATGCGCTCGCCACTCACGCGCTGCAGTTGACGACGACGGGCGCCGCCGGCAGCGCCGTCGCCCATGGCGGCTGCGGGATCGACACCGCCGGGCCGCCGGTCTTCGGCTTGGCGACGTACGTCGCGTTCCCCGTGACGTCCCAGGGGATCGAGCTGCCGGGCTGGAGCCTGGCGACGGCGGACATGCGCACGCCGTACCACCGCGTGGCCCCGCGCTGTGACCTGCCGTGCGAGTAGCAGCGGTCGAGCGCGCGCTTGACCTTCGACTCGAACTGCCCCTGGAAGCGCATGTTCGCGGTGTGGCTCATCGGCGTGAGGTTCTTCGACACGCCCGGGCCGCCGAGGTTGTCGTTGAGCAGGTGGCCCTTGATCCAGGCCTTGCCGAGGTACGCGGTCTGGTTGAGCCAGTTGACGGCCGGACAGGCCCCCGCTCCGGGGCGCGAGCCGTAGTTCGACGGGCGCCCGGCGGCGGGACCGAGGGTCGCGTGTACCGAGGTGCCGCCGTCGATCGGGTCGACGGGGCCGTAGATCGGTCCGACCCAGTTGACCTGATGCTCGATCGCGTCGGTCTGGACGCGCACGCGGCCCGAGCGGCGCGGAGTCGTCTTGAGCTTGGCGCGGGCGAGCGTCGGCCTCTGGCCGGTCGGGGTGGGCGCCGGCGTCGCGGGCTCGCCGGAGGGCTCCTCGGCGCCGCGCCGGCCCACGCAGCGCGCGAGCAGGCCGGCGAGCGCGTCGCCGCGCTGCTCGACGTCGGCCGCGCGCGAGTCGCACGGCGCCTGTCCGCGGGCGGGCGCAACGTGCTGCGGCACGGCAGGTCGACCGGCGGCCCGCGTCGACCGTGTGCTCACGGCGGCGCGCTGCGCGCGGGGCTCGCGCGCGGCCGTCGTCACCGGCTCCTCGTAGCTCGACATCAACCCGGCTCCCGTAACTCGAAACTGCAGGCGCAGCCGAGCGTACCGCGCGGCTCGCGTGCGCGGAAGGCCTCAGCCGGAGAGCAGCTCGAGGTCTGACCGGGTCATCAGCCGGATCAGCTCCTCGAAGCTCGTCTTGGGCTCCCAGCCAAGCTGGGCCTTCGCCTTCGCGGGATCGCCGATCAGCTGGTCGACCTCGGCGGGGCGCAGGAACTGCGGGTCGATCTCGACGTAGCGCTCCCAGTCGTCGATGCCGGCCTCGTCGAAGGCGATCTGCACGCACTCGCGGACGCTGTTGGTCCGGTTGGTGGCGATGACGAAGTCGTCGGGCTCGTCGCACTGGAGCATGAGGTACATCGCCTCGACGTAGTCCTTCGCGTAGCCCCAGTCGCGCTGGGCGTCGAGGTTGCCCAGCGACAGCCCGTCGCGGATCCCGTGCCTGATCGCGGCCGCGTGCCACGTGATCTTTCGCGTCACGAACTCCAGCCCACGACGTGGACTCTCGTGGTTGAACAATATTCCGCAGCAGGCGAAGAGGTCGTAGGACTCACGGTAGTTCACCGTGATGAAGTGCCCGTAGGCCTTCGCCACGCCGTACGGCGAGCGCGGGTAGAACGGCGTCGTCTCGGTCTGCGGGACCTCGAGCACCTTGCCGAACATCTCCGAGCTCGATGCCTGGTAGAAGCGCGCGCCGGGCGCCGCCTCGCGCACGGCCTCGAGCATCCGCGTCACGCCGACGCCGGTGAACTCCGCCGTCAGGGTCGGCTGCAGCCACGACACCGCGACGAAGCTCATCGCCGCGAGGTTGTAGATCTCGTCGGGCGCCGAGGCGCGGATCGTGTCGACGAGCGAGCGATGGTCGAGCAGGTCGCCCTGGTGCAGCGTGATCCGGTCGCGCAGATGCTCGATGCGATCGAACTTCTCCGTCGACGCGCGGCGGACCATCCCGTGGACCTCGTACCCCTGCTCGAGCAGCAGCTCGGCGAGGTAGGAGCCGTCCTGTCCGGTGATCCCGGTGATGAGAGCGGAGCGCGCCACGAACGCGCCTCAGACTACCCTGGGCTGGTGAAAGCGGTGATCCTCGCCGGCGGTCTCGGCTCGCGCCTGAGCGAGGAGACGACCGTCAAGCCCAAGCCGATGGTCGAGGTCGGCGGCAAGCCGATCCTCTGGCACATCATGAAGATCTACGCCGCGCACGGCGTCGACGAGTTCGTCGTCTGCCTCGGCTACAAGGGCTATCTCATCAAGGAGTGGTTCGCCAACTACGCCCTGCACACGTCCGACGTCACGTTCGACCTGCGCAGCGGCGAGATGGAGGTCCACAAGTCCACGACCGAGCCGTGGCGCGTGACGCTCGTCGACACCGGCGCCGAGACGATGACCGGCGGCCGCCTGAAGCGGGTCATGCCATACCTCGGCGACGAGACCTTCTGCCTGACCTACGGCGACGGCGTCGCGAACGTCGACGTCCGCGCGCTGATCGCACATCACAGAGACCAGGGCCGCATGGCGACCGTCACGGCCGTGCAGCCGCCCGGGCGCTTCGGGTCGCTGGAGGTGCAGGGCGACGCGGTGCGCCGCTTCGCCGAGAAGCCACGCGGCGACGGCGCCTGGATCAACGGCGGCTTCTTCGTCTGCGAGCCCGCCGTCGGCGCGACGATCGCCGGCGACGCCACGAAATGGGAGGAGGAGCCGTTGCGCGACATCGCCGACCGCGGCGAGCTGACCGTCTATCACCACCGCGGCTTCTGGCAGGCGATGGACACGTTGCGCGAGCGCAACGAGCTACAGGCGATGTGGGAGTCCGGCGAGGCCGCATGGTGCACGTGGACGTGACGCCCGCGCCCGCACCGCCCCCCTGTCGCTTCTGCGGCGCCCCGCTGGAGCACGTCTTCGCCGACCTCGGCATGTCGCCGGTCGCCAACGACAACGTCGCGCTCGAGCACGCGAGCGCGATGGAGCCGTTCTTCCCGCTGTGCGCGCTCGTCTGCGCGGAGTGCTTCCTCGTCCAGCTCGCTCCCTACGAGACGCCGAAGCCCGTGTTCCGCGACGACTACGCGTACTTCTCCTCGTACTCGACATCGTGGCTCGAGCACAGCCGCCGCTACACGGAGCTGATGATCGAGCGCCTGGCGCTCGACGCGAGCAGCCAGGTGATCGAGCTCGCGTCCAACGACGGCTACCTGCTGCAGTACTTCGAGCGGGCCGGCGTGCCGGTGCTCGGGATCGAGCCGACGGCGAACACGGCGCAGGTCGCGATCGACAAGGGCATCGCGACGCGCGTCGACTTCTTCGGCGTCGAGACCGCGCGCTCCGTGGCCGCGGAGACGCAGGCCGACCTGCTGCTCGGCAACAACGTCCTCGCCCACGTGCCGGACATCAACGACTTCGTCGGCGGGATGAAGATCGCCCTCAAGGTGGGCGGGACGATCACGATGGAGTTCCCGCACCTGCTGCGCCTGATCGCGATGAACCAGTGGGACACGATCTACCACGAGCACTACTCCTACCTCTCGTTCGGGACGGTCGCGCGCGTCTTCGCCGCCCACGGCCTGCGCCTCTTCGACGTGCAGGAGCTCACGACGCACGGTGGCTCCCTGCGGATCTTCGCCTGCCACGACGACGACGCGCGCGAGCAGTCCGGCGCGGCCGCCGAGATGCTCGGGCGCGAGCGGGCGGCGGGCCTCGAGGACGTCCAGACCTACCTCGACTACGGGGCGCGCGTGATCGCCGACAAGCGCCACGTCGTCACGACGCTGTTCGAGCTCAAAGGGGCCGGCAACGCGATCGCGGGCTACGGGGCGCCGGCGAAGGGCAACACGCTGCTGAACTACTGCGGCATCGGCCGCGACGTCATCGACTTCACGTGCGACGCCAACCCGCACAAGCAGGGCAACCTGCTGCCGGGCACGCACATCCCGGTGCTCGCTCCGGACGCGATCGCCGAGCGCCGGCCGGACGTCGTGCTGATCCTGCCGTGGAACATCAAGGACGAGGTCATGGAGCAGCTGTCCTTCATCCGGGAGTGGGGCGGGCGGTTCGCGGCGCGCTCGCCGGAACTGCGGCTGTTCGAATGAGGCTCGTCGCGACGCCGCTCGGCGGGGCATACGTCGTCGAGCTCGATCTGCTCGGCGACGAGCGCGGCTGGTTCGCCCGCACCTACGACGAGGCGCTGTTCGCCGAGCACGGGCTCGAGCCGGTCGGCGTGCAGTGCAACAGCTCGTTCAACGCCGCCCGCGACACGCTGCGCGGGCTGCACCTGCAGGCCGCGCCGCACGGCGACGCCAAGCTCGTGCGCTGCGTGCGGGGTGCGATCTGGGACGTCGGGGTGGACCTGCGTCCGTCGTCGCCGACGTACCTGCGCTGGCACGGCGTCGAGCTGACCGCGGACAACCGCCGCTCCTACTACCTGCCCGCGGGCCTGGCGCACGGCTTTCAGACGCTGACCGACGACAGCGAGGTGCAGTACCTCATGGGCAGCATCTACGAGCCCGACTCCGCCCGCGGCGTGCGCTGGGACGATCCGGCGTTCGCGATCGACTGGCCCGCGGCGCAGGGCGAGCGGATCATGTCCGAGCGCGACGCGAGCTACGCGGACTACGTGCCGTGACCGGCGCGCGGCGGCGCGTGCTCGTGACGGGTGCGAGCGGGTTCGTCGGGCGGCGGGCGATCGCGCCGCTGCTGGCGCGTGGATTCGAGGTGCACGCGGTGGGGCGGTCCGTGCCCGCGGGGGCGGGTGCGGGCGGGGAAGGCGCGATCTGGCACGCGGCCGACCTGCTCGACGCCGCCGCGCGGCGCACGCTGGTGGCGCGGGTCGGTGCGTCGCACCTGCTGCACCTCGCCTGGTACGCAGAGCCGGGCGTGGTCTGGGCGGCGCGCGAGAACGCGTCCTGGGTCGCCGCGACGATTGGCCTCGTCGACGAGTTCGCGGCCGCCGGCGGCGTGCGCGCGACCCTCGCCGGGACCTGTGCGGAGTACGGCTGGGGCGCTCCGCAGCCGCTGCGCGAGGACGCGCCGCTCGCGCCGGCGACGTACTACGGCGCCTGCAAGGACGCGACGCGCCGCGTCGTCGAGGGGCTCGCGGAGATCGCCGGCGTGTCGCTCGCCTGGGGGCGGATCTTCTTCCTCTACGGTCCGTGCGAGGACCCGCGCCGGCTCGTCGCGAGCGTCGCCAGGGCGCTGGCGGCCGGCAAGCGCGCGCCGACGAGCGCCGGCACGCAGCGCCGCGACTTCCTGCACGTCGACGACGTCGCCGGCGCGTTCGCGGCGATCCTGGACTGCGACGTGCGCGGGCCGGTCAACGTCGCCTCCGGCGAGGCCGTGACGGTGCGCTCGATCGTCGAGGCGCTCGCCGGCGCCGCCGGTCGGCCGGAGCTGCTCGACGTCGGAGCGCTGCCCAACCGTCCCGGCGATCCGGCGGAGATCGCCGCCGACATCGGCCGGCTACGCGATGACGTCGGCTTTGCGCCGCGCTGGTCGCTCGCCGACGGCCTCGTCGACACGATGTGCTGGTGGGCCGCTCGGGCTCAGCCTGGGACGCCGTAGAGCGCGTCGAAGAACGACGGCTGGATCGGGTGGATCCGCGACCCGAGCTCCTGCCACGACGGCGGGATCGGGTAGTCCTCGCGGGCGATGACGACGTCGTCCTCCGGGTTGTGCCAGCGGCGCCACTGCTTGAGGTAGGCGAAGCCCCGGGTGTGGCGGTCCGCCTCCGCGAGGTAGTGGGCGATCTGCTCGGGACGCATCTCGTGCAGCGAGCTGACGTTCACGAACAGCTCGACGTCGAGCGGATCGAGCAACATGAGCTGGTTGGGGGTGAGGAACGCGAGCTGCGCGTCCGCCAGCTCCTCGGCCACGTTCGCGGCGTCGTCGAAGAGGCGGAAGCGAAACGTGCGGCGGCCGGGGAAGAGCGCGGTCAGGTAGCGCTGGGCCACGGCGAGCGCCGGCGGGATGTCGCAGACGATGTAGCGCGCGTCCGGGAACTCCTCGAGGAACGCCCAGGCCACGCGGCCGTAGCCGCCGCCGAGCTCGAGCACGCCGCGCGGGTCCGGCGTGCCGTTCGGCAGCGCCGCGGTGGCGCTGTAGAGGTCGTAGACGGAGTTGCCGAGGTCGAGGCTGATCCGTCGCCCGCGGTACTCGGCGACGAATGGATCGCCGAGCTCCGGCTCCTCGAGGCGATCGAGGATCCCGCGCCGGTCGCGACGCCGCACGTGCTCCCACAGCGTCGCGAGATAGAGTCGGTGCAGGAAGCGGGCGCGGCCTGGGGCGGACGAGTTCAGGCCCCACGCGTCCCGGAACATCGAGCTATCGGTGAGCCGCGCGCCGAAGACGGCCGGGACTGGATGGCGCAGCCAGGAGATCGCCATCGCGTGGAGCTGATCGTCGCGCAGCGTGTGCGGAACCCAGCCGAAGTAGTTCATGTTGATCGTGCGCTTGAAGTGCGAGAAGCCCTCGTCGTCGAGCTGGCGCAGGTTGCGGTCGTTGAGCGACCGCCAGAAGTTCGACGGTTGGACGATCGCCGGTGCGCGCTCCATCTCGGCCCACATCTCCGCGAGGCCCGGCAGGATGTCGCCGTGGGCCGCCACAGCGCCCAACCTAGCGCCTGTCGTGGTTCGATGACCATGCGGGAGGCGCCCTAACATGCCCGCTCTCGATGGACGCCTCCGATGTCACCGTCGCGATCTTGAACTACGACGGGCGCCGGCTGCTCGAAGGCCTGCTGCCGACCGTCGCCGCTCAGACCGCCCGCGGCTTTCGCATCCACGTCATCGACAACGGGTCGACGGACGACTCCGTTGCATGGCTGGCGCGCGAGTGGCCCGAGGTGACGGTCGTCGAGATCCCCGAGAACATCGGCGTCACGCGTGCGCTCAACCGCGCGGTGGCCTCGGTGACGACGCGGTACGTCGCGCTCCTGAACAACGACCTCGAGCTCCAATCGCGCTGGCTGGAGGAGATGCGCGCCGCGCTGGAGGATCGCCCGGACTGCGGTTCGGCCGACTGCAAGCTGCTGAACTTCCACCGCCGCGGCGAGATCGACGGCGCCGGCGACCTCCTCGCGCGCACCGGCGAATGTTGCAAGCGCGGCTTCGGCGAGCAGGATCACGGGCAGTTCGACCGCCCCGTCGACATCCTCTGCGCAAGCGGCGGCGCAGCGCTGTACCGCCGCGAGGCGTTCGAGCGCGTCGGCCCGTTCGACGAGGACTTCGGCGCCTACTTCGAGGACACCGACTGGGGCCTGCGCGCGCAGTTGTGCGGCTATCGCTGCCGCTACGTCCCGAGCGCGGTCGCGTTTCACATGGGCTCGGCCACGACGAACCGCGACAGCTCGTCGTACGCGCACCTGTTCTCGCGCAACAGCCTGCTCATGCTCGGCAAGTGCCTGCCGGCGGCGTCGCTCCTACGCTTTGGGCCGCTGCTCGTCGCGTTTCAGATCAAGTGGCTCGTCGCGAGCGCGGTGCGCGGCGGGCTCACAGCGCATCTGCGAGGCTGGCGCGAGGCCGCCGCGCTCGCCCCGGCGACGCTGCGCAAGCGCCGCGACGTGCAGCGCCACCGCACGATCGCTGCAAGTCGGCTGCATGAGGTCATGACGCCCGTCGACTGGCGCCTGCTGCCGAAGGTGCTCCGGGACGGCTAACCGCGCACAGCGGTCAGCGCGACGGCCGGGCCGTTGGGGTTGCGCGGCTCGTCGAAGGCGATCTCGACATCGCGCCAGCCATAGTGTTCGAGCGTGCGCAGGAGCTCCTCGCGCGGCATCCAGTGGCTGTAGGGCTGCGTCCCGCCCCAGTAGCCGGCGAGCTTGCGGTCCCAGCCATACGTGTGGCGGTGCGCCCGATAGCGGTAGCCGTCGTGCTCGAGCTCGACCGCCGGGCCGAGGCGCCGCGCGAGGTGCGGACGCTCCTGCGCGACCGGGGCGTAGACGTGCGTCCACATGAGCAGACGCGTCGCCCGGCGTGAGATGAGGTCGAGCATGCGTGCGGGATCGGTCGAGTGGTAGAGGATCCCGCAGGCGACGCAGAGATCGAACGTCTCGGTGCTCGCGGCCAGGTACTCGAGAACGTCGCCGCAGGCGAACGCGCAGCGGTCCAGGCCGAGCAGCTCCTTGACGACCAGGCACTTCAGGAACGCGGTCGTGTTCGCCTCCACCGCCATGACGCGGCGCGCCCCGGCCTGCTGCGCCATGTAGCTGTGCGCTGCCTCCAGCGGCCCCAGCTCGAGCACGCTCATGCCGTCGATGCCGCCGAGGCTGTCGAAGCCCCACGTCATGCGCTGATCCTCGAACAGCGGGGTTGTGCCCGCGCGCACGTCACGCAGCGGCGGCGGCAGCCGCGACGCCCAGGTATCGGGGACCGCGTCGACCGCGCACTGCGCCGTCGGAACGGACGTCACGAGCGCGCGCCGGGCCGGCCGGCGCGACACGACGACCTGTCGCGCCACGGCCCTGCCTCGACTGATGACTGAGCGCGCGTTCATGTGGCGGGTGCCAGGCGGCCGAACGGACCGTCGTGGGCCGTGCCAGCGTACTACCGCGCCGGGCTATCCGGCCGGTGAGCGCAGCCCGAGGCGGGCGATCGCCGGGCGTCCGGCGAGGTACGCGGCTGCCCGTACGCGGTGCGCCGGCGTGCGCCGCGCGGCGGCCGGCGGGGCGAGCCGGTCGCCAGGCGGGGTCGCAGAGATCCAGCGCAGGAGCGCCTGCGCGACGACGGGCCACGCGTAGGCGGCACTCGCGGCGGCCAACGGGGCGGCGTACGCGGACCGCCCGCGCAGCAGCACGCGCTCGATCGCGTTGGCGGTGCCGGCGACGTCACCCGCCGCGGCGACCTCGCCGAGCCCGTCGGCGGCGACGCGCGCCGCGAGATCGTCGCCGGCCGTCGCGACGATGGGCAGGCCGGCCCAGAAGCAGTCCAGCAGCCGGGTGCGAAACGCGTAGCGCGACTCGAGCGAGTCCGCGTGCGTCGACAGCGCGCAGTCGGCGTCCAGCAGCCAGTCGACGCGCTCGCCGTACGGCACCCAGTCGCGATGGAAGATGATCGTCTCGTCCAGGACCCCAAGCTCGCGCGCGACGGCCATCGCCTCGTCGACTGCGCGCCGCGAGGCGGCCTGCGCGGCGGCGGCGGCGCCCATGAAGACGAGCCGCACACCCGGGCGGCGTTGCGCGAGCATCGCGACGGCGCGCACCGCGGTCGGCGCGTCGAGCCAGCGCCAGATGCCGCCGTTCCACAGCACGATCTCGTCGTCGACCTCGATCTGCGGCAGGGCGCCTCGGATGCCCGGCCCGCTGCTGCGCCGCGGGATTGCCGACGATGTCCCGAACGGGACCACGTCGATCGCCTCGCGCAGACCTGGGTCGGCGTCACAGCGCGCAGGGTCGATGCGGCGCGTCGCGAGCAGCGCGCCGATCCACAAGTCGCGCTGCCTCTCGCTCGCGCAGACGAGGTGATGGGCTGAGCTCAGCGCATCGTGCTGGCGATCGAGCGCCCAGCTGACCATGAGCCGTCGCAGCCGCGGCGGCCGTCCGGCGAAGAGCTGGGCGGTCTCGAGCGCCTCGGGCGTGTAGACGTCGTGGATGACACGAGCGTCGCAGCCTCGCAGCCAGCGCGCCACGAGCGGCCACTGCGGGGGCACGACGATGGCATCGGCGCGCGCGATGAGCGGTCGCAGCCGGTGCGGGGCGTGGACGTCGTAGGCGGCGGTCGCGACATCGTCGACCGGGGTCGAGTCCGGCGATCCACTAGCGACCGTGACGGCCGCGTGCGGGGCCAGCGCTCGTGCCAGTTCGACGTAGCGGATGCCGAGGCCGGACATGCGCTCGCCGACCGCGTCGGGACAGATGAAGAGAACCTGCGGGCGTCGCGGCCCGGCCGCCGCATCGGCTGGCATCCGCGGCGATGGTAGCGGGCGCGCCACTTGCGCCGGCACGGCAAGATGGGCGCGATGACCGGGGACACATGCCGAGTTCGACCGTTCGCCGTCTCGGCGGCTGAGCCGTCGCTGACCGTAGCGGTGCTGTCCTACGACGGGCGCGGGCTGCTGGAGATCGTGCTGCCGTCGCTCGAAGCACAGCGCTTTCGCGACTTCCACACGGTCGTCGTCGACAACGGCTCGTCGGACGGGACGGTCGCCTGGCTGGCCGAGGCGTGGCCGTCAATCGAGGTCGTCGCGCTACCACGCAACGTCGGTGTGACGGCGGCGCTCAATGCCTGCTTCGACGCCGCGCGGACCGAGCTCGTCGCCCTGCTCAACAACGACCTCGAGCTCGATCCGGACTGCCTCGGCGAGCTCGTCGGGGCGATGCGCGAGCACCCGCGGGCCGGCTCGGCAGCTGCGAAATTACTGGACTTCCACGACCGCGGCGTACTCGACGGCGCGGGCGACGTCTTCATCTGGCAGGGGACGGGTGCCCGGCGCGGCAACGGCACGCGCGATGCGGGCCAGTTCGACGAGCCCCGCGCGATCTTCGGCGCGTGCGGTGCCGTCGCCGTCTACCGCCGCCAGGCACTTGAGCGCGTCGGGCGCTTCGACCAGCGCTTCTTCGCGTGCTACGAGGACGTGGACTGGGCGTTTCGCGCGCAACTCGCCGGTTGGGACTGCCGCTATGTGCCGTCGGCGGTCGCGTTCCACATGGGCTCGGTGACGCTTGGGACCGCCGCCACGGACTTCGTCCGCTACCACATGTGGCGCAACACGATCTGGCTCGTCGTCAAGGACTACCCTGCGCTGGCGCTGCTGCGCCAGGCGCCGCGCGTGCTGCATGGCCAGCTCGTCCATCTGCGTCAGGCCGTGCGCGAACGCCGTCTGCGCCTGTGGGCGCGCGCGATGCGCGACGCCGCCTGCGGTCTGCCGGATGCGCTGCGTCGGCGCCGGGCCGTGCAGCGCACGCGCGCGCGCAGCCTGCGTGAGCTCGACGCGGTCATCGGCTTTGATCGTTGAAGAACCGCACGGCACCGGCGACATGAGCTCACCCCCTCGCACCGCAGTCGTCCACCTCGTCTGGGGTCCCGCGGGCCGCGACCCATTCGAGGCGTTCCTGGCCTCCTACGAGCGTCACGCGGCCGGCGCCGAGCACGAGCTCGTGCTGCTCTACAACGGCTTCGCCGGCGTCGCGGCGGCTCTCGCGCCGTACCGCGAGCGAGCGGCGGATCTCGGTGCGCGCGAGATCGTGCTCGCCGCGCCGTGCCTCGACCTCGACGCCTACCGCCAGGCTGCGGCGCGACTGCGACACGAGCGCATCTGCCTCGTGAACTCCTACAGCACGGTGACGGCCTCCGGCTGGCTGGCGCTGCTCGAGGCGCCGCTCATGGACCCGGCTGTCGGCGCCGTGGGCGCGACCGGGTCCTACGCGAGCCACTTGTCCTTCGAGCTCTTCCAGCTCGGCTTGCCCACCCGCTACGGCGACGCCTTCGAGAGCCGCCGCGCGGCGCGCGAGGTCATGCACGACCTGTCCGGAGCCCGGCGACCAGTGTCGTGGCGCCACTGGCTCTACGTGCTCGCGATGGCCGCACGCAAGCGCCGCGGCTCGCAGCGCTTCCCGGCCCCGCACCTGCGCACGAACGGCGTCCTCGTCGAGCGCACGCTGTTCGCCGAGATATGCACCGGCCCAGCGCGGACGAAGTGGGATACGCACCTGCTCGAGAGCGGACGCGGATCGATGACCGCCCGGCTGCGCGCCCGAGGACGCCCGCCGGTGGTCATCGACCGGCGCGGCGTCGCCCGGCCGATCGCGCGCTGGCACGAGGGCGACGTGTTCATGCAGTCGGGCCAGCAGGATCTGCTGATCCGCGACAACCAGACCGACACCTATGCCCAAGCGGGCGCGCGCGAGCGCGCCGTGCTGTCGGCGCTCGCGTGGGGCCCGTGGGCGCGCCCGCGATGAGCGCCGACGACGACTACGAGATCCTCAATACCGAGGCTGCGGGCGCGGTCGCGATGCGCGGCGGAACGATACGAACCGCCGCGTATGCCGGCAGCCTGCTGCTTGCGCTCGTGTCCGCGCCGCTTGTCGTGCGCCACCTCGGCGACGCGGACTTCGGCCGCTATTCGAGTGTGCTCGCAGTCGTGGCGATCGTCACCGGGCTGACCGAGGGCGGCGTCAACACCGTCGCGATGCGCGCCTTGGCCGGCGCTGCGGACGAGCGCGAGCGCGCGAGGATCATGGGCGACCTGCTCGGCCTGCGGCTCGTGCTCAGCACGATCGGGATCGGCGTCGCTGTGGGCTTCACCGCAGTCGCGGGCTACGGCAGCATGCTGGTGCTCGGCACGCTGTGCGCCTCGATCGCCATGCTGCTGAACCTCACGCAGTCGCTGTTCGGGGCCGTCCTGCAGGCCCGGCTTCGCTTCGGCGTGGCCTCGATCATCGAGATCACGCGCGGCGTCGTCTACACGCTGCTCGTCCTCGTGCTCGTGCTCGCCGGCTCCGGCGTGGTGCCATTTCTCGTCATCCTCATCCCGGCCGCGATCCTGGCGCTGGTGCTCAACGTCTACGCGCTGCGCGGCTCGGCGCGGCTGCGCCCGGCCTTCCATCCCGGCCGCTGGATGCCGCTGCTGCGCGAGACAGCGGTGTTCGCCGTCGCGATCGCTGTCAACTCGCTGTACTTCCGGCTGACGCTCGTGATCATGTCGCTCGTCGCGAGCGCCCGCGAGACCGGGCACTTCGCGATCTCGTTTCGGGTCATGGAGGTCCTCGTCGGCGTGCCGGCGATCCTCGTGGGTGCGGCGTTCCCGATCATCTCGCGGTCCGCGCGCAACGATCGCGAGCGCTTTGACAGCGCGAGTGGGCGGCTGTTCGAGCTGTGCCTGCTGTCCGGCGTGCTGGTGAGCCTCGCGCTGACGCTGAGCGCGCCGTTCGTCATCGAGGTGCTGACCGGATCGCGCACGCACCCGGCGACCGACGTGCTGCGGATCCAGTCGCTAGCGATGATCGCGAGCTTCGTAGCAAGCACGACGGGCTACGGGCTGCTGAGCATGCGCCGCCACGTCGAGGCGCTCGCCGCCAACCTCGGATCGCTCGTCGTCGTCACCGTGCTCGCGCTCGTGCTCGTGCCCTCGATGGGCGCGCAGGGCGGGGCGATCGCCGCGGTGATCGCGGACTTCGTGCTAGCGATCGCATGCACATCGCTGCTCGTGCGCCGCGGGGGCCCCGCGCTGCCGTGGGCCGCGGTGCCCGTCGGGCTCGCCGCGGGCGCTGTGGGGTATCTGGCAGGCTCTCTCGTGGGCGTGCATCCGCTCGTGGAGGCGGCGGTCGGCGTCGCGGTCTTCCTCGCGATGCTCGTTGTGCTGCGCCGGTTCCCGCCCGAGGTGCTCGAGCTCCTGCGCAGCAAGCGCGACGCTCGCGGCACGTCACGCGCCGCGGTGATCGACCCGGGTTCGTGAGCCGGGACCTCAGCGGCGCCTGAGGCGCACGCCGAAGCAGACGTCGCGACGCCTCGCGATGCGTCGCGCATCGTGATCCAACCGCCGCCGGCCGACGGCGGGGGCGGCGTCGCAGCGACAGCTCGCGTGCCGCGCGCCAGCCGCGCAGGCGCCTGCGGCCGGCCGCGAGATCGCATGAGATGAGCGCGTCGCCGACGATGACGATCGCCTCGGTGGGTGCGGCGCGCGCCGCGCCGCAACCGTCCGCCAGCCCGCGCCGAGGCGCAGACCGAGGTCGAAGTCCCCGTTGTAGGCGAAGAGATGCTCGTCGAGGCCGTCGACCTCATCGCACGCCGCACGGCGGTAGGCGGCGCGGTGCCGGCTGGACCCGTCAGCACGGAGTCCTTCAGCGTCGGTGTCGGCGATCGGTCGGCTCTGGTGGCACAGGAAGCCGCTCAGCGTCGCGTCGCATGTCATCCGCTCAAGTCGATGCGCTCGCCGTCGGGACGCATGCTGAGCGCTGCGGCCGTGCCGAGCGTCGGGTCCTCGCCCAGCGGCGCGACGAGATGCTCGAGGATGTCGACATCGTTGTTGAGCAGCACGGCGACGTCGCCGGCTGTGGCGCCGGCGTTACAGGCGTCGGGGAAAGCCTGACTGGTCGGGCGCACGGGTGACGCTCGCACGGTGCTCGCACTCGCGAACGTGCAGCCGGCTCGCCCTCTCGTAGGCGATCTGCTGGCGCTCCGTCCAGATGCAAAGCCGCGGCCCAGCCCGCCACGCGGGCGCGCCGTGATCGAGATCCACCGAGCTCAGGACGCCGTCCGCGCTGCCCCAGCCCGCGACGCGGGCATCGCGGCCACGCGCCGCGTAGATCGAGAAGCCACGACGAACGAACGGCGTCGGACGCATCGCCGGCGCATCCCTCGCGTTCACGCCGCGCGAGCCGTCGGTCGCACACAGCTCGTCCCAGCCATCGGATCGGGCGCACGCGAGGCACGGCCGTCGTGCTCGGTCGTCACCAGGATCTGCCGCGCAGTCACGCAGCGATTGTCCTCCAGGGCCGGCGCAAGCGTTGCCGCGCCATCGCGTGCGGTCAACGTCTATCGGCTCGAAACGGGGTCGAAATACCCCGCCGCAGGGTCCGAAACGGGACATCTCTTTGATGTCTGGCAGGGCGGTCGGGCGCATCGGTCCCTCCCGCCACCGAGACGGGGAGCAGCACATGAAGAAGGACTCAGGACGCCGCGGACGGCGTTGCGCCGCGGCGGCGATCGTCGCATCCTGCGGCACCGCGCTCGCCCTCGGGCCGGCGGTGGGCAGTGCGGCAGCGGCCGATCCGGACTGCGGCGTGATGGCGATGGCGCAACCGTTCATCGACCACATCGACTCGGCGCATCTCGAGCGCTCGCCGTTCGGCCAGGTCCGGGACCTCATGAACGTGGACGCCTACACGCTGACGCACACGGTGCTCGTGGAGGACATGCTGGCGCCGCTCGTGCCGACGCTGATGGGCACGATCACGCCGCTCGTGGACCACGTCGACACGGCGCATCTCGAGCGCTCGCCCGAGCAGCAGGTCAAGGACCTGCTCGACGTCAACGACTACGTGCTCGCGCACACGGTGCTCGTCGAGAGCATGCTGGCCCCGGCGGTCTCCGGCACCGGCTGCATCGGCGGCGACGACTCGGCGGCGCCCGCGATGCCGGCCATGCCGGGCATGGCCGCGCCGGCGCCGGCCGCCACCGCTGCCCCGGCACCGGCACCGACCGCCGGCGGGATGTCGGCCGCCGTGAAGATGAGCGGCCTCGCGTTTTCGCCGGCGGCGCTGACCGTGCCCGTCGGCGCGACCGTGACCTGGACGAACATGGACGACGCGCCGCACACCGTCACGTCGAAGGGCAACGGCGGACTGCGGTCCAAGACGCTGCAGAAGGGCGGGACCTACAGCTACATGTTCATGGCGAAGGGGACGTTCACCTACTACTGCACGGTGCACCCGAACATGGTCGCGACCGTGACCGTGCAGTGATGCGCCGCCCCGCCGTCGTGCTGTCGGGCCTCACCGCCGCCACGATCTCGGCCGTCCTCGCCGTCTCGGCGTTCGGCGCGACGAAGACGATCGCGCTGAAGGACGACCAGTTCGCGCCCAAGACCGTCACGGTCACGAAGGGCTCGACGGTGAGGTGGGTCTGGAAGGGCAAGGCGCCGCACAACGTCACGGTCGTCTCCGGCCCCGTGAAGTTCAGCTCGAAGACGCAGACGAAGGGCAGCTTCTCCAAGATGCTCATGAAGAAGGGCGTCTACAAGATCGTCTGCACGATCCACCCCGGCATGAACCTGACGCTCAAGGTCAAGTAGGCGGCTCGTCCGCGCGGCCCCGCGCGGCCCCGCGCTGCTCAGCGCGGCGGCCGCCGGCCGCTCACAGCTCGAAGCGATAGCCCACGTTGCGCACCGTGCAGATGCGCCGCCCGTGCTCGGGACCGAGCTTCGCCCGCAGCCGCCCGACGTGCCCGTCGACGGCGCGGGTGCTGGCGCCGTGCTCGTAGCCCCACATGCGGCTCAGCAGGCTCTCGCGCGAGTACACGCGCTGCGGATGCGTGACGAGCAGCTCGAGCAGCCGGTACTCCATCCGCGTCAGCTCGAGCGGCGTGCCGTCGAGGCGCACCTCGTAGGCCGCGAGGTCGATCTCCAGCGAGCCGAGGCGGATGAGGTCGTCCGTGACGATCCCGTGATGGCTGCGCGCGCGGGCGATGCGCACGCCCAGCTCCTCGATGCGCAGCGGCGACACGATGATCTCGTCGGCCTGCAGCGCCGGGATCAGCGTGCCCGCGCGTGCGGTGTCGACGGCGACGACGAGCGGCACGTCGCAGAGCTCGGCGTCATCCTGCAGGTGGCGCAGCAGCTCGTCGGGCGGCGGCGTGCAGTCGCACTCGCAGACGAGCAGCAGGATCAGCGACGGGTGGCGCACCTGCGAGCCCCCCGACACCGGGCGCAGCGCATCGCCCGGGGCGACCCGACGCGGGCCGAAGCCGAGCTCGGCGAGCATCCGCGCCGCCGGCGGTCCCATCGCTCCATCCCCATAGATCCACGCCTCCCGCATCCCATGGCAAGCGTATGGACGCCATCCGAGCGCGTGTCCGGACGCTGGGTCCCAATCGCTTCGCCCGCATGTCCTGCGGGAAACGGCGCGTTCACGCTCGGCGCCGGCGCCGGAAACAGAAGCGCTGCCGCGCCAGGATCCGACACGCGATCGAAACCGATCGAACACCCGTCGGTGACATCGCGGGCGCGCTGCGTTCACGACGTCCGCATAGCGTCGCGATCGTGCCCAAGCCCATCACATGCGCCGTGATCGCGCGCCGGCGGGCGCCCGCCGCGATCGCGCTCGCGGCGCTGACCGCGCTGGCCGCGCTCGCGCTCCCCGCCCTCGCGGCGGCGACGATCGTCGTCGACCGCGGCGTCGACCGGGCCCGGATCGGCATGACCGAGCACCAGCTGCGCGCCAAGCTCGGCAAGGCCGACGTCGCCGAGCGCTCGGGCTCGTCGAAGTCGCTCGTCTACCGCCGCCGCAAGCTCGTCGTGACGCTGTTTCGCGGGCGCGTGCAGATCGTGTCGACCGACGCGCGCAAGGACCGCACGGCCGGTGGCGTCGGCCCCGGCTCGACGCTCGCCGCGCTGCGCCGGCACGTCAGCGGCGAGCGCTGCGGCGAGAAGGTCGGCGTCTACTCGTGCAAGATCGGCTCGAGCCGCAGGGGCCGCCGCAGCACCGTCTTCCTGATCGAGCACGGCCGCGTCGCGACGGTCTCGGTCGCGCTGACGCCCTGACGAGCAACCCGTTCATCGCGAATGAACACCGTTCGGTCGCCGATTACGCCCAGCAGATGACGACAGGCTAGGGACAGCCGCCCGGTCTAAGAGAGGACGCCTCTTCCCCGTGGCGTCCTCTCTTTGCTTCCGGGCACGTGTGTTCGCGTCGTCGCCGTCGGGCGTCCCTCCCCTACTGGGCGTCAGGCGGCGGCGGCGAACACGCCGACCGGCGCGCCGACGTTCTTCAGGCTGCACCTCCCGCGATCGGCGATCGTCCCCGTGCCGACGCTCGCGCCCGCCAGCAGGTCGCGGGTTCGCAGGCTGATGAGGATCTCGCCCGCTGCGGCGGCATCGACGAGCCGCGCCGCGACGTTGACCGTCGCGCCATACCAGTCGCCGCCGCGGCACACGGCCGCGCCGGAGTGCACGCCCATCCGCAGCGGCGGGCACCAGCGCTCGGACGCGAGCTCGTGCGCGAGCGCCACGACCGGGCCGCCTGGCGACCGTGGATCATCGCGGCGTCGCCGAGGCTCTTGACGACCTCGCAGTCGTAGCGCTCGGCGATCCGCCCGGCGGCGATCTGGAACGCCACCGCGACGTCGGCGGCGCGGTCGTCGCCGACGCGCTCCGTGAACGCCGTGAAGCCGACGAGGTCGCCGAACAGGACGTGTGCGGGGCGGACGGGTCCATGCCTCGCGGGCGTGACGCCGGGGTGAACGACGTACAACCCGGCGACCGCGATCGCGTCAGCCGCCGGGCGCGTCGCCGATGACCCAGCGCCGCGGCCGCTGCGGATCGGGCTGGTACGCGCAGTACGTGCCGGTCCGCACGGCGGCGTGCAGCTCACGCCCGAGGCGGGCGTCGTAGCTCGCGATCCGCCGCAGCGTCGAGCGGATCGCCTGCGTGACGCTGGCCCGCGCGCGCTCGGCGTGCGAGGGGGCAAGGCCGCGATCGCGACCGCGCAGGCCGACCGCCAGCCCGAGCTCGCGCTCGACGAACTGCAGCTCGGCCCGCGCCCGCCGCTCGAGCGCCGCGTCGCCGCGGGCCTGCGCGGCGGCGATCTCGCCGCGCAGCTGCTCCATGCGCGCACGATAGGAGGCCTTGGCCTCGTCGTCGAGCCGCGGGCCGGCGGCGCCCTGGATCGCCGCGCGGCCGGCGACCTGCTGGTCCTGGTCGCGGGCGCCGCGCGCGGCCACGGGACCGCCGTCGACGATCGCGACGAGGTCGAGGCTGTGGATCTCCTCGCCCGGCCGCGACAGCAGCAGCGCAAGCAGCCGCACGCCGCGCGCGTCGTCGAGGCGCAGCGCGATGCGCCCGTCGTCGATCGTCCAGACGTCGCCGATGCGCCGCAGCGACCCGACGGAGGAGGAGGAGGAGGAGGAGGAGGCCGCGCCGGGCGGGGCAACGGACGACGTCGTCTCGGCGGCCGAGGCCGCGGCCGAAGACGTCCCCTCGGCGGCCGGCGTCGCAGCCGAGGACGTCCCCTCGGCGGCCGGCGCCGCAGCCGAGGACGTCCCCTCCGCGGCCGGCACCGTGGCCGGCGACTCCGCCGCCCGGGGCGTCCCGGCCCCGTCCGCGATCGCGGCCGCGCCGTCCGCGCCCGACGCCGGGGCCAGCGTGCCGGCCGCTGCCGGCGCGCCCTGCGCAAGCGCGTCGCGCAGCGCCGCGATCCGGTCGGCCATCGCCGTCATGCCCATCTCCTCGCCCTCCCGCGCGGCCTCGGTCAGCAGCTCCTCGGCCCGGCGCCGCGCGTCGCGCTCGCCGTCGCGCACGAGCACCGTGGCCTCC